>CBIHPQ010000177.1:0-13149 GCA_966211825.1 uncultured Dyadobacter sp.
GGCTCGCGCGCCCCGGCCGGTTGTGCTCTGCATAGAGGTACTCGATCTGCCCGGATTCCGCGACATTGATTTTAGTGGGCAGGTTTTTCTTCAAAAGCGAAGCACTGAGTGAGCGGGTAAGGGTGGCGATCTGGTTGTTGAAATAGGGCGTTCCCTCCTGCCCTCCGTCACTCCAATCCCACTGCGGCTCATTTACCGGGCTTATATATTGAAAAGTAATGCCCGTTTTCTTCCGCACGCCTTCGATCACGTCAGTCAGGTAGCCCGCGAATTTGTCGAACTGCTGCGCGGGAAGGTTCGGCTGGCCGTTTGTGGCGTAGCCCTTTCCGTTCGTCGTGAACTGTACCGGCGGAGAGTTGGGGAAAAGCAGGAATTCGTTGACGCCACGTTCCTTTGCCGCATTCAGGAACCAGAGCTGCCCGGCCTGCTTGTTCCAGTCGTACCCGCCGTCGCTGCCGAAAAACGATTCGGCACGCCGCCACTCGTCGCGGATCCCGCTGGCATCGCCCTGCTCGGCAGTACCCCCGCCCGCATTGAACCGCCAAAGCGACAAACCAATGCCTTTCAGGCGGCCGTCGGCAAGGGTATCACGACTGAAAAGCAGGTCGGCGATCCCGTTTTTCTTAGCGAGAGGCCAGTTGCCTACAAACTGGCAGGCCCAGGCGTCGGAGCCGCCGAAATGGCGGATCGTCTGGTAGGTTTTGGAAGGATCGACACGGATCGTAATCGGGCCGTCCTCCGCCGGATCTACGGTTTCGGTGGGGCCGCCACCGTGGCAGCTGATGGATGTAGCCATAAGCAGCCCGAGGAACAAGGTTCCCAGGTTTTGAGGAATTTGCATGAACAGGTCTGTCAGGGAATGGTAAAAAGAACTCCCGGCGACTGAGGCACCGGGAGCGAAGGATTGCATTAGTAGCCCGGGTTTTGTTCGAGCAGGTTGTTCGAAGCCTGGATCTCCGTGCGCGGGATCGGCAGCCAGTATTGCTTGTCGGCAAAGCTGCGGCCGGTGAGCGCTTCTTTTCTGGTATAGGTAAATGCGCTGCCGCTCTTCCCGATCTCGATGCCGTAAGCAGGGGCGTTTTCGGTAGTCGTAGCGATTTTCCAACGGCGCACATCGTAGAAACGGTGCTCTTCGAATGCAAGCTCCACACGGCGCTCGTTGCGGATACGCTCGCGCATCTGCGCCTGCGTAAGGCCCGTACGCAATGCAGGCATATTCACGCCCGTACGCTGGCGAACCGCATTCACAGCTGCGTACACGCTCGCATCGGGGCCCGACGCTTCATTTTGCGCCTCGGCGTAGTTCAGCAGGATTTCGGCATAACGGAAGTAGATCCACGTCTGTGTTCCAGCCACATCCCACGGGTTATCGATCGGCAGGTTATCGTTCATGAATTTTTTCAGGTAGTAACCCGTCTTCGACGTGTTCCAGTTGGAAGGGCCGTCTTTGCTATCCTTGCCACCCGGAGTGAAAGTCTCGATGGTACTGCCGCGGTAGGAAGCGCCATTGTAAAGAATGGTGGCATAAAAACGCGGATCGCGGTTTTTGTACGGGTTTTTCGGATCGTAGCTCGTGTTGGCATCGGTAATGCGGGTGCCATCCATCATTTCGTAGTCGTCCACCAGGTTTTGTACCGGCACATTACCGCCCCATGCATTGTAGCCATTCGGCCCGTTTGCGATTTCAAGGCACACGTGCCGCGCACCTACGGCATACAGGCGACCGAAAATGATCTCGGGATTGTCCGTCGTAGTGAAAAGGTTGCCGTAGCCGCCCGTGTAAAGGCTGTATTTATTCAAATCCATCACCGCTTTCGCTGCGGCGGCGGCTTGCTGCCACGTTCCTGCATTATAAAGCGGGCTTGCAGCATATAGGGCCAGGCGCGATTTCAATGCCAGTGCGGCACCTTTGGTAGCGCGGCCGAGTTTCCAGGTATTGTTGTCGTTCGATGCAGGTAAGAGTGCAGCCGCTTCGTCGAGCTGTGCGATGGCGTAGTCCAGTCCTGCTTTGACTTCCGATCGCTGGAACAATTCAGGATTGGTCAGATCGTCGCTTACCTCGTACACTTTGTCTCCCAGCAACACCGGTTTGCCATAGTTACGGATCAGATCGTGATAGCGAAAGGCGCGGATAAACTGCAACTCGCCTTTCAAACGGCTGCGGCGGCCAGCGCTCATTGGCACGGCGTCGATATTGGCCAATGCATAGTTGATCTCCCGGATACTCCGGTAGCTGCGTCCCCAGAATGAGCCGGCAATACCCGTGTTTTCCGGCGCGATCTGTCCCCGCTGGATCAGCCATGTGTTGTCGTCGTTGTTGTATATGGATTCGTCGGTAACGGACGACCACATTGCATATTCAAAGCCGCGGCCAAAACCCGGCAATGTGCCTTCCGCTTCCTTGTCGGTAAGGCGTACACCCATGTAGCGGTTCGTAACGTATGCTTCAAAAAGGACGGAGTCGGACAGAATGGAGGCATCGGACACACGGTCGGTGGGAACGATATCCAGGAAGTTCTGGTCGCACGCGGTTACCGTCAGGAGCACCGCCGCGGCCAGGGCTGGTAATGTTAAGCTCTTTATTTTCATGTTAATCATGATTTGCATTAAAATTTAATATTGAGGCCCAGGTTCAGAATGCGCTGCTGCGGATAGAACTGGCCGCTGGTGTTGTTCCCTTCCGGATCGTAATCTTTCACGCCTGTAATGGTGAACAGGTTGAATGCGCTGGCATAAATGCGCAGAGAGGAAATTTTCAGTCGGGTCAAAGCGTCCTTCGGCAGCGTGTAACCCAGCTCCACGTTTTTCAGACGGACGAACGAAGAGTTGTTCAACCAGAAATTATTGGCATACAAACCACCGTTGATTGACGAAGAAGCGCGGGTATCCACACGTGGGAACGAGCCCTCGGGATTGGTCGGGCTCCAACGGTTGTCGGCCCAGCTGCTGTAAAAGTTTCCTACCTGGCCCGATTCAGGCAAAACGTACTGGCTTACCATGCCTTGTCCTGAGAATACCACCGCGAGGTCGAACGCGTCGTAACCGGCATTGAACGTCAAACCATAGGTCAGCAACGGCACATTGCCATATTTGCTGCGCACCTGGTCGTCGGCGGTGATCTTGCCGTCCTTGTTGTAATCTTCGAGGATCAGGTCGCCCGCCTGCGCGCCTTGTACGTGCGGGTAGGCGTCCAGGTCTGCCTGCGTGCGGAAAATCCCGAGGGTATTGTACAGCAGGTTGGTATAAAGCGGCCCGCCCGTCTGACGCTGGTAATCAAGCGCTCCCGGTGCTTCGTCGATGAAAATCACCTTGCTTTTGGCATAGGTAATGTTTCCTGAAATGTTGTAGCGGAACTTGCCATTGTGGTTATAGCCCAATGTCGCTTCCACCCCGGTGTTGTTCACTTTTCCAAGGTTTTCGTCCGGTACCAGCGGCGTATTGTCGTTGGTTTTAAAAGGGTTCACGATCCCGGAAGTATTTGGAATAGAAGCATTTCTGGCAGCCAGGATATCCGATCTCTTTTGATTGAAATAGATCACCTCAATATTGAAGTTTTTCAGGAACACGGCATTTAAACCGATATCCAGCTTCTTGGAAGTTTCCCAGGTAATGTTCGGGTTGGCCAGCTTGGTAAGGTCAATACCCGGAGCTATGACATTGTTACCCAGCACATACTGGTTCACAAAAGAGTAGTTGTTGTAGAACTGGAATTGACCTACATTATCATTACCCAACGTTCCGTAAGACGCGCGGAATTTCAGGTCGTCGATAAAATTGATGTTGTTTTTAAACCAATCCTCCTGGGAAATGCGGTAACCTGCCGAAACCGACGGGAAGAAACCATACTGCTTTCCTTTCGGGAATACCGACGAACCGTCGACGCGCGCCTGCACTTCGGCCAGGTATTTCTCATCGAAATTGTATGCCAAACGGCCGATGTAGCTCCGGCGGGTGAAGTTGAAGCTGCTACCCGAGTTGTTCTTGTCGGTCGCCGCCGCACCACCTTGCGAAAGCTCGGGGGTGGATGTAGTCGGGAAATTGATCCGCGTTGCGCCAAATTTAGCTTCGTTACGCTTGTTTTGTTCGTAAGCCACAAATGCATTGATATTGTGCTTGCCGATCGTTTTGAGGTAGTTCAAACGCAAGTTCTGCGTGATGTTGGTAATATTGAGCTGCGACTGGTCGATAGACGCCGCCCCCGCCGATCCGCCCGTAACCACGCCCGTGTAAGCACCGGTTGTCTGGTTGTAGTTATAAAGCGTGTAAGGCGTACTGAACGACTTCGAGAAGTTGAACGATTTATCCACTGAATAAAAACCATCTACCGAAAGGCCATCCACAAAGGGCAGGTTATAGCTCGCACGCAGAATTCCGTTGAAGATCGATGTCGGGTTGCTGATCGTACCGCCCATGTCTGTACCTAACACCACCGGGTTCTGATTCTCAACGCCGGTCGAATAGTTGCCGTTCGGATACTGCGCGATCACCGTTGGATAAGCGCGGTAGATCGAACGAAAAGTGTTTCCTGCCGACGAGATCGGGAATGCCCGGTTTTCCTGGCGGCCTGAAACTCCGAGGCTTACCTTGAAATCCTTGGTCACATTGGCGTCGATGTTCGAGCGGAAATTGTACTGCTTGTATTTTGTAGCCCCGTTTTTGTACAAACCATCCTGGTAGATCGTCCCGAGCGAAACATAGTATTTCACATTGTCGGTACCGCCATTAATGGCCAGGCTATGCTGGTTTTGCAACGCAAAATTTTTGAGAGTTTCCTTTTGCCAGTCGGTATTGGGGTACTTCAATGGGTCGGAACCATTGCGGAACTTCTCGATCTCGTCCGCTGAATAATGCTGGTTCATCCCGCCCGACGGGTTGTTATAGTAATCGATCTCGTTCATGATCGTCGCATACGTAGGCGCATCTGCGAGGCTCGGCAGGCGCGTAGGCGACGAGAAACCCTGGTTGAAACTGTAAGAAATGACCGGTTTGCCGGTGGTACCGCGCTTGGTAGTCACGAGGATAACCCCGTTTGCTGCGCGGCTTCCGTAAACCGCCGCCGAAGCATCTTTCAGAATGGAAATGCTCTCGATATCGTTCGGATCGAGGCGATCGAGGCCGCCTACCTGGCCGGGAATACCGTCCACAACGATCAATACATCATTATTACCGGTTGTGGCAAACCCGCGCAAGGTGTAGCTCGAACCGTCATAACCCGGCTCACCGCCGCGGTTGTTGGCCACGAACCCGGAGAAACGGCCTGCGAGCGAGTTCGAAAGGTTGGGCTGCGGGCTTTTTACAATATCAGCCCCTTTTACCTCCGAAACAGAGCCTGTCAATGTGGCTTTTTTCTGGGTTCCGTATCCTACCACCACGATCTCGTCGAGTGTTTTGTCGTTCGGAGCCAGTTTCACATCCAGTTGGGAGCGGTTACCGACCACGATTTCCTGGTTGACATAGCCAATGTAAGTGAATACCAGCGTGCCGTTGCCGTCGGGCAGATTCAGGGAATACTTGCCATCCACGTCGGTAGTGGTACCGGTGGAAGTACCTTTCAGGATCACGCTCGCGCCCGGCAAACCTTCGCCGGTTTCGGATGTGACTGTTCCTTTCACATTAAATGCGTTTTGTGCAAATGCTGAAAGAGAGGTTAAGGCGAAGAGCAGCAAAAAACACGTCGCCTGAAAGGCAGCGCGTACGTCTACACGTGGGGCCACCCGGAGGGCTGGACCATCGCCATTGTAAAAAGTTTTTTTCATACAGCTGTAAAAAGTTGAATAATTGGATGCCGGATCAGGCCATAAAAGCAGCCGGCGTGGGTCGCTGATCCGAACACCGGGGAAATCTTGATTTAATCATAAACCGGGGTACCGTGCGCCGCTTTTATAAATTGATCAATCAAAAGTAGGACTATTTCCACCCGGGCCTAGGGGGACATTTTCGCAGTAAAGAGGGGGTGAATTCACAAAAAATGCCCGACTCTGTTAGAATCAGGCATGAAAAGCTGGGGAAACTCCAATAAACGACCTATTACACCGACCTTTTGCGGAAAAGGTCCTTGTCGATCGTGATCTGCTCGTGAAACGGCTTTCTGAATTTTTTCACATATTCCGAAGGCTTCATTCCAAACAGTTTCTGGAAATGCTCCCGGAAATAGCGGATGTCGTTAATGCCGACGCTGAATGCCGTCTCACTGATCGTAATATCGGTTGTAATGAGCAACTGGGCCGCCTTGCGCAGGCGGATGAACCGTACGAAGCTCGTCGCCGACTGCCCCGAAATGGATTTAATGCGGTTGTAGAGCGTGGAATGGCTCATACCGATCTCCGAAGCCAGCACTTTTACATTGAATGCAGGGTCGGTAATATGATTTTCTACAATGCGGATACACTCGTTCAGAAACTCCTTGTACTCGGCTGATATCTTGAAATCGCTCGTTTGCAGGGTGATTTCGTTGTAAAAATACCTTTGAAGGTCGTTTCGGTTGCGTAGGATCGACGTCACGCGGGCCACGAGAATGTCCTTATCGAACGGCTTGCCGATATAATCGTCCGCCCCGCCTTCAATGCCTTTCAAGCGGACGTCCTGCGAGGTGCTGGCAGTGAGCAGGATCACGGGAATGTGGCTGAGCGCCATATCAAGCTTCATCTGGCGGCATAATTCGATGCCGGAAGTGCCGCCCATCATCACGTCGCTGATCACGATATCAGGCAAATGCTTCCGCACCAATTCCAGCCCCTCCTCCCCGCTCCCGGCTTCGAACATTTTGTACTTTCCGGAGAAAATGGAGCCGAGATACTGCCTGATCTCCGGGTCGTCGTCCACCACGAGCATCGTATGGCTCTCGGTCGACGGCTCCTTCATGTCCAGCAGCTCGCTCTGCCAGTCGGGCAAAGCGGGCGCTTTTACGGGCATTACCCCTTCCGAAAGCTCTTCCAGCAGCACCGAATCGCGCATTTCACCTCCGCGTGCATGAGCAAGGAGCTGGGGATGGTTTTTCCAAAGCAAAACATAAAATGTCGTCCCGCGATCCAGCTCCGATTCATACCGCAACTGCCCGAAATGGTTTTCTACAAATGTTTTAGCCAGATATAACCCGATACCAAAGCCACCTTTGGCAGCAAAACGGCGGTCGGCGAACTGATGGAATACCTTGAAAATGTCCTCACCGGCATCGGCCGGGATTCCCGGTCCGGTATCGCTCACGAGGATCTCAACCCGTTCGCCCGAATCAAGCACCTGCACGGTTACTGCGCCTCGCTCCGGTGTGAATTTCAATGCATTGGAGATCAGGTTAAAAACGGCAATCTCGATCTTTTCCCAGTCACAAACCACTTCCAGCGCCGTTTCCGGAAGCATCAGTTCGTAGCGGATGTGCTTCTGCTCTGCCTGGTGCAGGAAGCACTGGTACACCTCCGTCACAAGCTGCTGAAGGTTGTGCGCGGCGGGTTTGAGCTGGTCGGTCTGCTGATCGGCCTTTCGGAACAGCAGTAACTGGTCGACGAGGCTCAGAAGCCGTTTTGCATTGCGGTAAATAATATGCATACTGGCTGAGGCGCCGTCGGATTGGGGCACCGGCGAGACGTCGGTACCAGCAGCGCCTGCGGCCTGCATCATCTCCCGTATCGGATTGATAATCAATGTTAAAGGTGTCCTGAACTCGTGCGATACATTCGTAAAAAATGATAATTTCTTCTCATTCAGCTCCATTTGCTGCTTTGTTTCCAAATGCGCGAGCTGCACCTCATATTTCATCTTTTCCTGCCCCAGCTTGTATTGCTGGTAATAGTAAAGCACCAGCCCGATCGTGAGAATATAGAGGAAATACGCCCACCAGCTCTGGTACCAGGGCGGCATCACGCGGATCGGCAGCGAGGCGTAGTCTTCGAACCAGACACCATCCTGATTGGCAACTTTCACTTTAAACTCATAATTCCCCGACGGCAGGTAGCGGTAGGTCGCCGAACGCTCGTTTTCGACGTAGCTCCAATCCTTGTCGAGCCCTTCCAGCATGTAAGCGTAGCGCGTAAGCTCGGGATAGGCGTAGTTCAATGCAGTATAATCAATGGAAAAAACCGACTGGTCGGGTTTGATCGAAAACCGCCGGGCTTTGCCGAGGTATTCAAAGAGCGAAATCGCCTCGTTCCCCTCCTTGCCTTTGCCAAATATCCTGATCCCGCTGATCATCACCTTCGGCTGGTACTTCGAAGCCCGCACCTGTTTCGGGTCGAAGAGGTTCCAGCCCTCCGTGCCTCCGAAACTCATCAGGCCGCTTTTGGCATTATAAAGGGTAGAACCGGGGTTGAACTGTCCTCCCTGCAACCCATGACTGGTATCAAAATTTTCGATCGAGCCGCTTTTGACATCAATTCTTGAAAGCCCTTTATTCGTACTCACCCATACTTTCTCCGCGCTGTCCGGCTGGATCGCATTGATCACATTGCTTGCCAGACCGCGCTTCTCGTCGAAAAAGCGCACTTTTTTGGCCCGGGTATCGAATAACAGCAGACCATTCCCCTCCGAGCCGATCCAAAGCCGGTCGAGACCGTCCATGTACAATGAAAAAACGATCCTATTAGACAAATAAGGCTCCTTACCCGCCGCATTGAACCATGAAACGAACTGCATCGTACGGGTATTCAGGTAGTTAAGGCCGCCTCCGTAAGTACCGACCCAGAGATTACCATACTTATCTTCCGTAATTGCCCTCACGTCATTCGCATTGATGGAGCTGTTGGAAGGAATAAAATTGCGGAACCTGCCCGTCCGCTCATCGAGCAGGCTGAGCCCTCCCCCATTTGTTCCGACCCATATATTGCGACGGCTGTCCTGGTAAATGACGCGCACATCGTTCTTACCCAGCGAATGCACATTGGATGGATCGTGGGCAAAGCGTTGGAAGGTATCCGAAGCAGGATCGTACCGAACGAGCCCTTTGGAATAGGTCCCGAACCACAAACGGTCCTGGCGGTCGCGGTGCGCGGAGATCACCGCTCCGTCGGGGAGTTGTCCCAGCTGCGCGGAGGGCGCATAATGCTTCAAAACTTCGCCCGAAGCGGTTGTTTTATAAATGCCGTCACCATCCGTTCCCACCCAGAGGTTACCGTCCTTATCGGCACACATGCCATAGTAACGCAGGTAGCTTTCGGCGCGGGCGTCGATGGTTTTGTATTCAAACTTCCTGAATTTCTCCGGAATAGCGCTGATCAGGTACGTACCTTCGCCGTAGGTCCCCAGCCACCCGTTCCGGTCCTTATCAATATAAAGCGACTGCACCGAGCGCTGCGTAATGCCTTTGTTATCCTTGTCCCTGACTTGCTCGAAAACGAATGCACCGGGCGACCGAGAGCCCAGTTGCGACAACGCCAGCCGGTAAATCCCGCCGTCCTGCACGCCTATCAGCAGGTTATGCTGCTGGTCCTCAGTCAGGGAAAGGTAGATATCACTATGATGAAACGTATTGATATGCAGGTCATAGAAGCGGTTTTCTGCTCTTTTGAAAAGGATCAGGCCACGCGACGAAGCGATCCAGACATTTCGTAAATGGTCCTCATAAATGGCGTTGATCCGCGCCGGGGGAACGCTGCCCATATCCAGTGCTGCCTTCACAAGCTTTCCGGAGCCATCGCGCTTCCAGACCTGGACCCCGCTATCCCGCGAGCCCAGCCACAGCATTCCCTGCGAATCCTCGAAGACATTCAGAATGGAGTTGGTAAAAAGCCCCGGCAGCGTTTGCTGGCTGTAAAGGGTAAACCGATGTTTTTGGGTATCGAAAGAGGCAAAACCGGAGCCGTTCAGCGCGAGCCAGAGGCGGTCGCCCGAGCCCTGGCTGATATCGCTCACATCGTTTCCTTCACCGCTTTTATTTTGAAATGGCTTGTACCTTCTGAATCCCTGGCTAGCGGGCACAAACTCGCCGATCCCGTCCCGGGAAGAAACCCAGATCGTGCCGTTTTTATCTCGGATAATGGATTTGACATAGTTACCCGGCAAACTCTGCGGGTCGTTGCGGTCGTATTTGAAGTTTTTGAATGCCGTTCCGTCGAACCGGCTCACGCCGTCACCCGTTGCGAACCACATCAGGCCATCGTTGTCCTGCGCAATGCTGTTGACCACGCCAAACGACAATCCTTCCCGGATCGAATAACGCAGCACCCGCCCGGCCGCATCGTCGGTGCTGCCCGCGAAGGCGCGGCCGGCAAACGCCACCGAGCACAGCACCAAAAGCAGCGCTATTAAATTTGAAAATATGCGTTTCCTCACCCGCATAACCCACTTTTCTGACATATTTCCGAAAACGAAGTAATCCTGAACCGCCTCATTTCACAAAAACGGAGCTCCAAAGATAAATCAAAAAACAGCGAGAAACGGAAAGAGGTTAGTCTCGCCCACTGCGGTAAAGCGGGAATCTATTTAAAATTGACATGGAGTTTCTGCATCGCCTGATTCCGGAAGAATTCAACTTCGCCTTGTCCCATCCAGTTGATCTCCTGAAAGACATCCATCAGCTCGGCAATAGTAGCGATTTCCCGCTGGTTGAGCATGCGGATCACGTCACCCGCCTTCATGCCCGCCTGTGCGAGCAGGCTGTTTTCAGGGGCTGCTTCCACGACCACGCCCTTTTCATCGGGCAGCCCATAGGCCGAGCGATCGCCCAGGCCACTCACATTCCGCAGCTTGGCTCCCAACCAGGCCACTTCGCTCATCAGCTTACTATCCGTCAATTCTTTGACCACCGGAAGCGGAACCGGAGCGGCTTTGCTTTTCAGCTCCGGTGAAACGACGCCAAACTCATCCATCTCGAAATTTACAAACCCGATTTTCAATGCCGGACTGCCCGGTTTTACGCGGTAATCGCCCCTGGTAGCATCCACGAACATCGGGTCGCCGGCCAGGCTGTGCGCATCGGTACCGTTTTGGCGCGCCTTTTCGAGCGCATTCGCATCCGGAAAAAGGTTGTGATCCACCTCTTTGCCCCAGTCATTCACCCGGATCGGCGCGTACGGCTTCGTCACGATGTTTTTGCGGAACACATCCCCACTTTTGGCAAACCATACGTGCGGGTGAAAGGAATTGTTGACCATGATATTGTTTTCCACCACCCGTTGAAAACCTTCGCGCAGCTTCAAACCGCCATTCAGACATACATTGTTATAAATGTGATAATTGGAACTGCCGTCGTCCAGGTCAATATCCCAACCGTGATCGCAGCGGAAACGGTTGTTACGGATCACGATCGTCTTCCGGGCATCCAGCAGGATCAATTCAGGGTGTGCAGCAGCCAGACTATCCATTTTCTCCCGCACCGGATGCCAGAAACGGTCGCGTCCCCAGGAATTGAACGAGCCGTGGTCGCCGGTTTCGAGCACGGTGTCGAACACATCGTTGAACTCGATGATATGGCCGCCCCAGGTGCCCTCGCTGACGTTAATACCCGCCCGGGGAATGCTATAAATCGTGTTATGGCTCACGGTAATGTCCATACTCATCGAAATTTCCACACCTGCAACCTGCTTCTCCACCCGCCCGAGGCCGTGCATCAGGTTGTCATAAACCTTGCATTGGGCAGGATAGTTATTGGTTTTCGGGCCGGGTGTTTTATCCATTTTGTCGTAAGCTACCGACTGGTTGTATTCAAAACTCGGCGAACGCACCGCTCCGGGATCTCCCACGAAGCAAACCGCGCTGGCACCGGTGTCCTCGAAATGACAACCCGAAACTTCACCCCCGCGATTGTAATTGCTAAAAAACACCCCGTTACCGCCCACTGCATTGAAATGGCATTTCCGGACGCCGCAGTTTTCGGTACCTTCCAGCAGCACCACGCCGCCGCGGTAAATAGCCCAGTCGCTTCGGAGTAGCGGCTCTTTGGTTTCCATAAAAGTGCGGAGGGTATGTGCCAGTTCAAAGCCCTCGATGTGGATATTGCGCACCGGCCTCTGCGCCGAGCCCCTAAATTCGAATAAATGCCTCATCTGAGGTGAAAGCACTTCCTGCGCGTTTCCAGGCGCGTACACGTAAAGCGTGCGCGACGCGGCATCGAAGTACCATTCATCGGGCGCGTCGAGTTCATCGGGCAGGTTTTCGATGAAGCGGTATTTGTCATGCATGCCCATCTGGCGGTTGTTCTGGTAACCACCTTCGAGCGCCAGCGTGGTATCGTTGCTTTTGCCCGTGACGCGGTAATGGTAGCCGCCCCATTCGTGCTTGTGCATGGCATGGATAAATGCGCCTTCCGGCTTTTTCCAAGATCTGATTTTGGCAGGTGAAAGCACATCCGCCGAGTAACCGCCGAAATGGCTGACGGCCGGGTCGAAATTCGGATAACGCGCCATGCGCAGCTTTTTGCCATTAATAAAAAGCTGGTCGAATACATAATCGCCGTGAACTACGGCTTTTTTGACATTCCCTTCATGCACCTCCCATTTGACCGGAACGATTGCCGCCCCGCTTACGATCACTTTCTCACCTGCGTAAGCCTTATAGGTCACTGCCTGCCCCGCCGGGCGCGAATCTTCCGGCCCGAAAACGACCGGCTTGGAGAGATAATACGTGCCATCCCGCAGAAATACCGTTACCGCGCCCCGTGTAGCCCGAACCTTGTTCCGCGCGGCCTCGATGGTCGCCAGAGGTTTTTCCAGGGAGCCGGCATTGCGGTCGTTACCATTGCGGGCGACGTAAATATCCGCCGCGAACAGTGAGGTAGCCAATGCCGTGCAAATGGCGATTAATGCGATTTTTATCATTTCAATGTACGGATATAGGCCAGCAAGTCGGCCACCTGCTGATCGGAATAGGTATCTATCAGCCCTTTAACCATGAACGAACGGCCGCCGAGCGCCCCCTGGCTTTTGATCCGCTCCGCCGGGATGAAGGTTTTTGCCCCGCCCATGAACGCCAGCGTGGTACCGCGCTTGTCCTGGCTCACGAGATAGCCTTCGAAGTTCGTACCATCCTTTTGACTTACCCGGTACACGGTGTATCCGCTCTCCACGGCCGCGTCGGGGTCGAGAATGGCCGTCAGCAATGCCTCATTCTCCCGGCTCGCCGAACCGTCCAGCGACGGTGCGATGTTCTGCCCCGAACCTGCCACCTGATGGCAGTTCAGACAGGTCTGAAAAAGTAGCTTGCCCGCCTCTGCATTGCCTTTTT
>CBIHPQ010000178.1:0-13136 GCA_966211825.1 uncultured Dyadobacter sp.
AAAAAGCTGCACAGCGGCGTGCTGTATTACGACGGCCAGCTCGATGACGCGCGCTATTGTCTCGCATTGGCGCAATCGGCTTCCGAGAATGGTGCCGCCGTAGCGAATTATGTGGAAGTAATGGGTTTTGAAAAAGATATAAATGGTAAACTGAATGCAGTGCAGGCGAGCGACGCATTGAGCGGACAAGCGCTCTCGATCCGTGCGAAGCTGATCATCAACTGCACAGGCCCGTTTTCGGACCACGTGCGGCTCATGGCGAATGCTGCGCTGAGCGAACGCCTCCGCCCGAGCAAGGGCGTGCACCTGTCGCTGCCTTACAATACATTGAACAGCGAATATGCCATGCTCATCCCGAAAACTTCCGACGGTCGTGTGGTGTTTGCGATCCCGTTCGAGGGCGCGACGATGATCGGCACGACCGACACCGAATGCGACGAGATCAATAAGGAGCCTACACTAAACCACGAGGAAAGGGAATACCTGGCAGCTACTTTGAACCCCTACCTCGCAAAACCGATCGATCCGAAGAAAATCCGGGCCGGTTTTGGCGGGTTGCGACCTCTGCTGGCTGCCGATCCATCCAAATCCACCAAGAGCCTCGTGCGGGATCATGAGGTGGAAATTGATGAAGCATCGGGCCTGGTCAGCCTGTTGGGCGGTAAATGGACCACCTACCGGTTAATGGCCAAGGACACGATCGACGAGGCCGACAAGATCTTAGGCGATGCCAGAGCCTGCAAAACGGCGGATTATATATTGGCCGGCGGCGAAAACTACCGCGCCAAAAGTTGGCAGGACCTCCATGCAAACTACACATTGCCGGAAGACATTGCCCGGCACCTGGTCAGGAAATATGGCTCCCGCGCACACCTGGTAGCATCGCTCGCACGCGAGGATGTGCAGTTGAGAGAAAGACTGAGCCCCGAATACCCCTACATCCGCGCAGAAGTGGTGTACACCGTCCGGAATGAGATGGTTGTTGCCCCGCGCGACTTCCTGGCGCGCCGGATCCGCCTCGAAATTACTGATTGGGATGAAACCTTAAACTCCCTGCCGGTTGTTGCTGATCTGATGGCGCGCGAATTGGGATGGACCGAGGAGGAAAAAGCGAGGTATGCCGACGCGTACGCCACTGAAATCGGGCAGTTTATCTCCGACGCCCGATAGCAGCAACCACCAGAGCGTTATTTTTCAAGAATGTATATTACCGATTCAGCCTGCATATCGCCCCAGCGCACATTTGACAATGCTTTTTTCGAAGGCGATATTAAAGTGCATGAAGGCGACAGGTACATTGCAATTGAACCCGCTTACGGCCAGCTTATCCCGGCCGGATTGCTCCGCAGAATGGGCAAGGCGGTACGTATGGGAGTAGGAGCGGGCCTTCCGCTCATTCAGCATGCACAAATAGAAGGCATTATCCTCGGCACTGCCAACGGCGGTCTCGAAGATTGTCTCAAATTCCTGAACCAGATCGTGGACTACAACGAAGGCACACTCACGCCGACGAATTTCGTGCAAAGCACGCCCAATGCGGTGGCGGGCAACCTTGCATTGATGAGTAAAACGACCGGCTACAATACGACGCACGTGCATAAAGGCCTGGCATTTGAAGCCGCTTTGCTTGATACCATGCTTTTGCTGGAAGAAAAGCGCGGCAAGACGTTCCTGGTAGGCAGTATTGAAGAAATTTCAGACTACAACCATAATATCGACCTGCTGGCCGGTTCCTTCAAAACCGGTTATTTTACCTCTGAAAATTTACTGAAACTGGATTCTCCCGGTTCGGCGAATGGCGAGGGCTCGGCGATGTTTATCGTGAATGCGGAAAGGACTGAGCACTCGGTTGCACAGGTAAAAGACGTTTTTCAAAGTAATAATCTCGCTGAAAATGAGCTGGCGTCCTTCGTTACCTCATTTTTACAACGAAACAATTTGAATGCATCCGATATCGACGCGGTGATTTTAGGCGTCAGCGGGGATAACCGCTCGGATCATTGGTATTTCAATCTCCGGAATGCATTGTTTGCCGAAAGTAATGCCTATACCTACAAAAACATGGTAGGCGACTATCCGACAGGCTCCGCATTCGCTATGTGGATGGGCGCGCAGGTGATCGCAGGCAAACGCGTGCCTGACGCGTGCGTATGGGCACAAAAAAATTCCCGCGCCCCGAAGCATGTCCTGATCTATAACCATTACAAAGCTTCGCAGCACGGGCTTATATTATTGGCTTCCTGAAATCTCTCAGGAGCCTGCCGCTTCGGCGTTTTCTTTCATTTTGATCACTTTCGCGAGCGTGGGCAGGATGGTATCGTGCTTTTTAACGAACGGATTGGTCTGGTCCCAGACATAGCCCGCCAGCACCGAGCAAATCTGCCGCTTGATGTCTTCGTCGATGTGTTTTGCAAATACAATCGTTTGAAAATCACCGGTGTACCAGCCGGATACGTAGCTTCTGAAAACGTCGATGCCTTTCTGGATCACATCTTCATAATCCTTTTTCCAGTCGACGGCTTCGCCTTGCAAATGCCTGTGCGTCATTTTCGCCGACAGGAGGCCGGAAGCCGTCGCGAAAGTGACACCGGACGAGAAAATAGGGTCGAGGAACTCGGTACTGTTGCCGGAAAGCACAAATCCTTCGCCCGACATTTTGGTCACGCCTATCGAGTATCCCAAAATTGCCCGCGGCTCGAATTTGAATATGGATTCGGAGAAACGGCCATTCAGGTCTTCGAAATTTTGAATGAACTCTTTATACTTTTCACCATTATTTTCAGCCAACGCCTCGATCTTTTCCCGGTTGCCCACGATCCCAACCGAAGTGGAGCCGTCGGAGAACGGGATCGCCCATATCCACGACTTGTTGTCGTCGAATGAATGCACGAAAATATTGTTACTCGCTTCCTCGGTGCGTTTCTGGTCTTCCAAATGCGAGAAAACCGCGCCCCTTGGCGTAAATGCAGATGGCTTGCTGAGATTAAAAAGTCGGGGCAATACGCGACCGTACCCGCTCGAATCGATGATGAACTTCGCTTCAATGCGGTGCAGGTTGCCTTGGGCGTCTTTATAGTCGACGATCTGCTTCTCCGGCCCGCATTCCACGGCGATAACCTCGCATTCAAAATTGACGTCCACACCTTTGGCACGTGTCGCCTCAGCCAGTTTGCTATCGAAATCCGCGCGTTTTACCTGCCAGGTCCAGGTCCAGCCTTTGGTAAACTGGTCCTCGAAAAAGAATTCACAGCGCTTTTCACCACGCATGAACGCGGCCCCCGTTTTTTTCTGAAAATTCAATGGCTCGATAGCCTCACGCAGGCCCGATTCCGTCAAATGCTCCATACAACACGGCAGCAGGCTTTCCCCGATCTGAAAACGGGGGAATCTTTCTTTTTCCAGGATCGTGACGTCGTAACCCTGCTTTTTCAGGTAAGAAGCCGCGACAGTTCCGGCAGGGCCGGCCCCAATAACCAGCACATCGACAGTTTGCATATTCAGGCGTTTTTTACTTTTTGAATGAGTTTTTCTTTATCTACAAATGAGAAGCACGTTACAAATGCGCTGACGGTCACCCCCAAAATTCCGTGCAACGACACATTCTGGCCGGTCAGGTGCAGGTTCGGGATTTTGGTTCGCGTATTGATCTGGGTCCGCGTCGGCGCGTTCGAATCTTTCTGAATGCCGTACATCGTGCCGTTGCGGTTACCGATGTAGTCACGGAAAGTCAGCGGCGAGGCGCTGTGTACTGCCTTAATTTTGGCCCTAATCCCCGGGAACACGGTTTCCAGCCGTGCGAGTACCAGTGCTTCCTTCTCTTTTTTAAATCTTGCGTAAGCTTCGTCGCGCTTGCCGGGCTCTGCCACGGTGCTGAATGTACCCGCCCAGGCTTCGGTTTCGGACGCATCCATATAGGTCATAATCGACATGGAATCGGCGTACATTCCCTTTTTGGAAATATAAGGCGTACAAATGAAATAGGTTTGCGGCCAGGCGGTTTTGTCGCACTCGATACCGTCCCAAACGTCGTCACCGTGGTGCTGGTAGATATTATAGTTCAGGTATTCGAAACTGTTATCCAGAAACGAAATGTGTACCAGGAATGTAGAAACACTGTTTTCGAGGTTTTGTACCCGGTTTTTGTAAATACTCAGAAAGCGCTCCTGCCCGAAAATGTCGATCGTTACGGCAGGGTGTACATTGGAGATAAACTCCCGGCCCCGGAAAGTCTCGCCGTTCTCGCAAACCACTTCGGTCACATGGCCCTTTTCGTTATAATTAGCCGCTACCACTTTTTTGTGCTTGTAAATTTCCCCACCGTACTGGCGCAGCGTGCGGCTGAGCTGGATGGCGATCTGCGAGCCGCCGTCCACGAACTTGTAGGCGCCGTTCAGATAGCTTTTCATAATCAGCGCATGAACGTAAAACGGGGTTTTCTCCTTCACGCCCGCATAGAGCAGCGTATTGCCTGCAAGGACATTCCGCAGCCGGAGGTTATCCGTAAGGGACGCAATGTAATCGTAAGCATTAAGGCCCATGATACTCCCGTCGGTAAGGTAGCTTTCACCCGAAGTTTGGAGGTTGTAAAGCGGAAATTTGGAACAGGTATCCACCAGTTTTTGGCAGTAGGTCCGGATCGCTTCCGCCTCTTCCGGAAAATAGGAGAGGAGTCTCTGCTCGAAATTGTCAAGGCCTTGCGCGTAGGCATATTCACAGCCATCGTCGAAGCGGATCAGATCGAACTGGTCGTCATCGAGCCGTTTAAGTTTTTGCTTGTCGTGAATGCCGAAATATTTTTAGTACTGGTAGAGATTTTCCCCGTCGTCGAGGCCGCCCACGTAATGCACGCCGGTGTCGTAGATGCTCTTGTCGCGGCTGTACACCTGCAAATGCCCGCCGATCTGGTGATTTTTTTCCAGTACCACCACACGGTAACCTTCCATGGCCAAAATGTTGGCACAAGCCAGACCGCCCAGTCCGCTCCCAACAATCACAAAATCATATTCCTTTTGCACAGCGGAAGTTTGCATTTATATATCTAATGGAGAAATCCTAGTTAGTAATCGGCGCGGTAATAGCTGGTGGCGTGGAACGTTTGCGCAACACGAAAAGAACATTGGAAGTGTTCGACGAGTGTTCCTGCATTTCATAACCAAAACCATACCGCAATGCAAAGTCGCGGATATCCTGGGAAGAAAAGAAATGGAAGTCGTCCGTTTTCCGGTTGAATGCAAACAGGCCTGTCGACAATGCTTCGGTTTTTTGGGTATTCTGGTGTTTGGCGGTCAGGTCGGTAATGCCGTCGCGGATGAACAGCAACCCGTCCGGCGCGAGGGCCGCAGCGCACCGGTCGAGCAAAATAAGTTGTTTTTCTTTGGATAAATAATGCAGCACATCATTTAAAAATATGACATCCTGGGTACCCAGGTCGGCGGCCATAATGTCCTGGTACACAAACCGCAGATTGCCGGTTTTGTTGTAACTGTTTTCGGCGATTTCGATTTTGTCCTCGTCGTAATCAATACCGGTGATCAGCCGCTCCTCATTTTTATAATGCAGGAAAAACGAAAGGTAGCCGTAACCGCAACCGATGTCCAGAATGCGCTTCCGGTAGCCTATCAGCTCATTATAGTAAGCAAAATTCCTGCTTTCCAGCCGCCATTTCACTTTGAAATACCATTCCAGGATTGGCCCCTTAAACACATAGTTCGTGAAAATCCGGTGTTGGAGATAGCCGGTATCTTCCATTTCGTACTGGTAAGCGGCAAATTCCTGCTTGAAAAATGCAGCGATCTGTTTCGTTTTCTCACGCAGCGTCGCGCCCCATTGCGGGTCCGCGTACGTAATGCGTGGCAGCACGCGCACGTTGAGCGCGCCGGGGCGGATCAGGAAGTCGTTTTTGGGCAACACATCGTGCGCACCATGCAGCAGTATCGGCTGTATATCAAGGTTCAGCTGCTCGGCCAGGTGGAATGCGCCTTTGTGGAAGCGGGCAATGTTGCCGTCTGCCGAGCGGGTGCCTTCCGGGAAAATCAGTACGGAATAGCCGTCGGCCACCAATGCCCGCACTTTCCCGATGTTTTCTTCGGGGCCGTCCTCGCTGTACACATAGCCTGCAAAGCGGATGATCGGCCCGAAAAACGGTGATTTGTACACCCAACCCTTCACCATCAGCACGATTTTCGGGTGCAGCATAATGGCGAGCAGGATGTCGAGGAACGAGGTATGATTGGCAATAAAGATCACCGGCTTGTTCATATCGAGGTTTTCCCGGCCGGAGATATTCTTCTTCACGTGCGGGCCGGAGTAGATCACCGTTTTGGCATAAAAAGAAAGCGAGTTGTTGATCGCCGCCTTCTTTTTCTTCCCCGACATGGGCAGTAAAAGGATAGTAACCAGTTTGGAATGTAAAAACAGGCAGCCCGAAAGGAAGTAGGTGAAGCTCGAAATGCTGATCAGGAATGGCAGCATCGTGACCGGCGCCTTCTTCTTCGCAATGCGTTTTTGTACAAAAAAATCAAAGAGGACCGGCTGGAAAACAAAGGATATGAACAAAATGCACACAATCCCCAGCACGCTGATGAGCGAAATTGAGTGGATAGCAGGGTGTTTGGCGAAGATCAGCACGCCCGTGCCGATGAGCGTGGTCGTGGCCGACAATGCGATCGCCGCCTGGTAGGAGCGCAGCGTGTCCTTCCCCGATTTGTATTTGCTCAAAAGTCCGTCGGTGACGAAAATGCTGAAATCATCGCCCAGGCCGAAAATGAACGTGGTCACGATCACATTCACAAAATTGAATTTAATGCCCAGAATGGCCGCAATGCCCAAAATCCAGATCCAGCTGATGACCATCGGCAGGAACGACAACAAGGTTAGCTCGATGCGCCCGTAGACAACCAGGAGCGTAATGAACACAATGGAAGCCGAAATGAGCAGCAGATAATTGAAATCGTCCTTCACCATCGTCAGCAGCTCCCCCGCCAGCTCGCCCCGGTCGAACAGCTCCACGCCTTTAATGGCGCGCAGCTCTTTTTTGACATCCGTAAGTTGGGTCTGATCAACGACCACGGTGGAGATGAAAGTGGTGCCGGAAGACTTAATGTCAATCAGGTTATCGATTCCGAGCTCGTTGAAAAGCGTGTCCAGCGACACATTAGAAGTGCTTCGTCCGGCGATCCATCCTTTGAAATCATTGAATGCGTAGGCATTGAAACCGTTTTTGGCGGCTGCCTGGTTGAGGATGCGAAAAGTGGAGTCGGTGCGGCCGGGTGTCCAGAAATCCTGCCAGCGGCGCATACGCTCGCGTTTGAGGTCCTGCGGGATCAGGAGCGAGCCGGAGGATACGAAACTGTTGATGCGTCCCGTAGCGCGCAATGCCGCCAGTTTTTGATAAGTTTTGTGATTTACCTGTTCGGCCACCGCGCGGCGGGGATCGGAGGCAAAAACATAGATTCGCTTCTGTTTCCGGGGATTGATGCCCGTGAGCGCTTCCTCGCGACCGCTCAGTTCCGGATCCTGAATGCTCAGGTTTTCGAAGCCGGCGTCGAATTCGGTGCCCCCCGAAAAATATAGAAATATGACCGTTAATACAGCGATGCCAGCCAATGTAGCACCACGCCACCGGTCGGGGATGGTAGGAATGCGGAACGAGCGCTGCTCACCGGGTATTTTTTGTATATCAAAACGGGTGGTGGAAAGGATGACGGGCAGTGCCGTGAGCGTAAATGCGGCGGCACCGAAAAGGCTCAGTGATGAAAAGAGCCCGAAATCCTGCAAGACGGTAGAGTTGGCGAAATGCAGGGCGCTGAATGCCATTACCGTCGTGAAACTGCCCGTCAGCAGCGGCCCGCTGACCTCTTTAATGGCGACGGGAATAGAATGCGTATGCCTGAGGTGTGTGAAGAAATGGAATGCATAATCGAGCAGGATGCCGAAGATCACCGCACCGGTGGCCAGCGAAATGCCCGAGATCTCCGGACGGATGTAGCCAATAATGCCCAGTGCAAACAATGCACCGAAAATGCCGGGCATTGTAATATATATGGGTATGAGCAGCTTGCGGTAATAGGCGATCAGGAGCGCGAGAATGCCAGCCAACGCGAGGAAGGAGGTGAAATAGGAGTCCTGCTTCACCTGGATCGCATTACGCGCGGCGATTTCGAATGTGCCGAAATAGGAGAATTTGTTATAACGGTGCTGCCGGTTCCATCGGGTTTTGAATGCCTCCATGAGCTCGAAAAGCTCCACGTTCTTGTCAGAACTACCCGAATCGAAGCTCGTCGATGCGAAAATGAGGATGCTTTTGCGGCCGGCGGTGAACATAATGCCGTCGTCCATCACCATGGCATTGCCGTTATTCGCCGCATTCAGCTCACGGAAATATTTGCCGGTAATGCCGAGCGGGTCGTTCAGCACGAATTGTTTCAGGAACGAGCCACCGGGCGTTAGCAGCTGATTATAGGCAGAGGCTACGGACGCCCTGATCGAGTCGGGAGCAATGCGCGACCCGATATGGCTGTAATAGGAAGGCCCGATGAGCAGCGGAAAGTGACCGTATACATATTGATATACGTCCTCCTGCACATTGGGGCGCTCGGCCTGTATGTTGCGGATATAGCCATTGGTATACCGGCCGAGGGAATCCGTAAAATTTTCGGCCATTTCCCGCGCCGCATCGGTGTCCGTATCGGCGGATACCTCGAGGGAGAATACGACCTGATTGATGATGTTTTTACTTTCCACCAAACGGTTGAATTCCTCGAAGCTTTTACCTTTCGGTAAGGTCGCGAAAATACTTTCGGTTACTTTTAGCCGTGCAATACCGGCCACGAGAATGCTGACAACGACTAGCAGGCTAAGGAAAAACGCGGCTTTATGACTGGTAAGGAATTTGTTCAGCCTTAGTAGTAAATCTCCTAGCATTGACAGGGGAAACATGAATGTCCGACAAAATTAATGAATTGTATCACTCAGGCAACTTCCGTGCCCGCTGCCGCTTACCGGTTCGTGTTTGCCAAAGCCGCAAAAAAAGATTTATTTTACACCATATTCAATTATGCCATCATTAAATGAATCGTATTTCATTAGCTCAGATCGAGCAATATGCTTTTGAAAAGAAGGAATTTATCTTAACCGACGACGCCCTCCATCAAGTATCCCAATCATTTGCCTTTTTAACGAATTTCTCCAAAGACAAAATCATATACGGTATCAATACCGGTTTTGGCCCGATGGCGCAATACCGGATCGAGACCGACCAGCTCAACAATCTGCAATACAACCTGATCCGCAGCCATTCGAGCGGGGTAGGGAGGCCGTTGAACGAAATATATGCACGCAGCGTCATGCTGGCGCGCCTGAACTCATTTTTACAGGCGAATTCCGGCGTTAGTACTGCCGTTATCAAGCAATTAGTAGCGTTTCTAAATAATGGCGTGGTGCCCGAAATTTTCGAGCACGGCAGCGTGGGCGCGAGCGGCGACCTGGTGCAACTCTCGCACCTGGGCCTGAACCTGATCGGGGAGGGTTATGTGTACGACCATGGCGTACGACGCAAAACCGCAGAAGTACTAGCCGAAAAGAGCATGAAGCCGCTCAAAATGGAGCTCCGCGACGGCCTCGGGCTAATCAACGGCACCTCCTGTATGACCGGCATGGCGGCTATTAACCTTATATATGCTAAAAGGCTGGTCCAATGGGCCATTACCGCCTCCTCGATGATCAATGAGGCGATCGAATCGTTCGACGACTCATTCTCCAAGCAGCTCAATGCCGTAAAACACCACAAAGGCCAGCAGCTGGTAGCGCAGCATATGCGCGACTTCGTTGCAGGCAGTGGCCTTATCCGTAGCCGCGAGGAGCTTTTCCGCGACGATACGGCCATGCAAAAGACTGAATTTGAAAGAAAAATACAGGAATACTACTCGATCCGCTGCGTGCCGCAAATCCTCGGCCCGGTGCTGGATACGATCCAGTATGCGCAGGAAGTGGTTGAAAATGAGTTGAATTCAACGAACGACAACCCGATCGTTCGGCCGGAAGACGATAACGTTTTCCACGGAGGTAATTTCCACGGCGATTATATTTCACTGGAAATGGATAAGGTGAAACTGGTACTGACCAAGCTCACCATGCTGATGGAACGCCAGCTCAACTTCTTGATGAACAGTAAATTAAATGGCAAATTTCCGCCATTCCTCAATGCAGGGACGTGGGGATTGAACTTCGGTTTCCAGGGCGTGCAGTTCACCGCAACGTCCACCACAGCCGAAAGCCAGGCATTATCGACCTCGGTTTATGTTCACAGTATTCCAAACAACAATGATAACCAGGACATTGTGAGCATGGGGACCAACTCGGCGGTAATTGCCAAGCAGGTGCTTGAAAATGCGTTCCAGGTCATGTCGATCCACATTATGGCGATCTGCCAGGCAATCGACCTTCTGCATCCTGAGGAGCAGGAGAAACTGTCGCCGAATGCGAAATCGGTTTATGCACAGATCCGCCAGCGCGCGCAGTTTGTAAAAGACGACGTGCCGCAGTTCGAAAGCATTGCAGCCGTTTTTGAATATATCAAAGAAACCCCTTTCCACTTATGAATTGCGCGTTGGTAACCGGTGCATCCAGAGGACTTGGCCGGGCCATTGCGGTCCAGCTTGCCAAGGACCATGGTTTATATATTTTGGTCAATTACGCCTCCAACCAGGCGGCGGCGGAAGAAACACTAGCCGAAATCCAGGCTAATGGCGGGCATGGAGAGCTGCTGCATTTCAATGTACAGAACAAGGCCGAGGTCGACGAAGCATTGAACGGCTGGCGGGAAAAGAACGAAGACAAGTTCATCGGTGTTTTGGTGAATAATGCCGGCATTACCCGCGACGGGCTGTTCATGTGGATGCCGGAGAAGGATTGGGACGATGTACTGAATATCTCGGTGAAAGGCCTTTACAATGTTACCCAGAACGCCATCCAGCAAATGCTGCGGAAGCGCTCGGGCCGGATCGTCAATATTGCGTCGGTTTCGGGTATGAAAGGTGTGGCGGGGCAAACCAATTATTCAGCCGCCAAAGGGGCTATTATCGCCGCTACCAAATCGCTTGCGCAGGAAGTGGCCAAACGGAAAATTACCGTGAACGCCGTGGCGCCCGGTTTTATCACCAGCGACATGACCAAGGACCTCAACGAGGACGAATTGAAACAAATGATACCGATGAACCGTTTTGGCAAGGCGGAGGAAGTGGCGCATTTAGTGAGCTTCCTGACTTCCGACAAGGCCGCATACATTACGGGAGAGGTTGTCAATATTAACGGAGGAATTTACTCATAATCCATGAGCCATAGGGTTGTCATTACCGGTATCGGCATTTATTCCTGTCTGGGCAAAAACCTGGGCGAGGTGACGCAATCGTTGTATGCCGGTAAAAGCGGGATCGTGTTCGATCAGGTCAGGAAGGATTTCGGTTTCCGATCGGCCCTCACAGGGATGGTGCAGGAACCCGACCTGAAAAATTACCTCTCGCGCCGCCAGCGCGTAGGTATGCACCAGCCCGCGGTGTACGCATATATGGCCACGCACGAGGCATTGGCCCTTTCAGGTCTGGACATCGATTTCCTCGAACAGACCGAAACCGGCATTATCTACGGAAACGACAGTACCGCGGCGTCGGTAGTGGAAGCGGTGGACAAGGTCCGGGAAAAACATGATACGACGTTGATCGGCTCAGGTGCTATTTTCCAGAACATGAACAGCACCGTGAACATGAACCTTTCGACGATATTTAAACTGAAAGGGATCAATTTTACACTAAGCGCGGCTTGCGCATCGGGTTCGCATTCGATTGGAATGGGTTACCTCATGATCAGCCAGGGCTTGCAGGAGCGTGTGATATGCGGGGGCGCACAGGAGATCAACTCGTCGGCCATGGCAAGTTTCGACGGGCTGGGCACGTTTTCGGTGCGCGAATCTGAGCCGGAAAAAGCCTCCCGCCCATTCGACCGCGACCGCGACGGCCTGATACCCAGCGGCGGTGCAGCCACGGTGGTGTTGGAATCTTACGAAGCCGCCGTCAAACGCGGAGCCCCGATCCTGGGCGAGCTCATCGGTTACGGTTTCTCGTCGAACGGCGACCACATTTCCAATCCAAGCATCGACGGCCAGACGCGTTCTCTGCAAATGGCCCTCAAACAAGCAGGCATTAGCACGGCCGAAGTTGACTATATCAATGCACACGCCACCTCCACGCCTGTCGGTGACGGTAGTGAGGCAAGGGCCATTCATGAAGTTTTCGGCGGCGATGTGCCGGTGAGCTCTACCAAGTCGATGACCGGCCATGAATGCTGGATGGCGGGGGCGAGCGAAATCGTGTATTCGCTGCTGATGATGCAGAACTCGTTTATCGCTCCGAATATCAACTTCGAGAACCCGGATGAAGATTCTGCCAAAATCAATATCATTCCTGAAACCAAAGAACAGGAAATCAATTGTTTTTTATCCAATTCGTTTGGCTTCGGCGGGACCAATTCGACGCTGATCGTCAGGAAGATCTAAACACAGCGGGTTTTCGGTAGGGGTACCGAAAATGTCTCCCATTAGGTCACATTACTACTACAACTTCGTGAACGGCGGTTCACTGCCAACTGAAATTTCGTATTTTTGTTAACCTCCAATATTCCATCCGTCAACTGCAATGATTTTCAGTGGAAATTATTGTGTGGAGAGGGTTATTTATTTGAAAATTTGGGAATATTTTTAAACTATCGGCAAGAATAAACTAATTTTGCAGCTATGTATGCTAACGACGTTAAAATGAGTTGGGAAGAAGTTATTGAAGAGACCAGAGATTTTTTGTCTGAGGAATTCGAGGTGGACCGGGATTTGATTCTTCCTGAAAACAGTCTGAAAGACACTTTGGATCTGGACAGTCTGGATTACGTCGATCTGGTCGTACTCATAGATGAAAACCTCAATATTAAGCTCACTGGTGAAGATTTCAGGGAAATCGTGACGTTCGGTGATTTCTATCAGCTTGTCCGCAAGAAACTTGCATTGTAAGAATGAGCCGTTGGGACGGTAAGACCAAGGGATCGTTAACGGGTTACAAAATTTTCCTGTTTTTTATCAAAACCCTGGGGCTGGG
>CBIHPQ010000179.1:0-13115 GCA_966211825.1 uncultured Dyadobacter sp.
GCTACGAGCAGTTCAAGAAATACTCTAAACTGATCGACGACCAGAGCCACAAAGCGCTCACGCTCCGCGGATTATTGAGATTCAAGAAAGGCAATGCAATTCCTCTGGAAGAAGTTGAGCCTGTTGAAAATATCTTCAAACGCTTCGCAACCGGTGCGATGTCCTTCGGATCTATTTCGTGGGAAGCACACACTACGCTCGCGATTGCGATGAACCGCATTGGCGGTAAATCCAACTCCGGCGAAGGCGGCGAAGACGAATTGCGTTACAACCCGCTGGCAAACGGCGACAGCATGAACTCGCAGATCAAGCAGGTGGCATCCGGCCGTTTCGGCGTAACGAGCCATTACCTGAGCAATGCGGGCGAGCTGCAAATCAAAACTGCGCAGGGTGCAAAACCGGGTGAAGGCGGACAGCTTCCGGGCTTCAAAGTGGATGACTGGATCGGACGTACCCGTCACTCGACGCCGGGCGTAGGTCTGATCTCCCCTCCTCCTCACCACGATATTTATTCGATCGAGGATTTGGCGCAGCTGATCTTTGACCTTAAAAATGCTAACCGTGCGGCACGCATCAGTGTGAAACTCGTTTCGGAAGCCGGTGTAGGAACCGTAGCATCCGGTGTAGCGAAAGCACACGCCGACCACATCCTGATTTCGGGTTACGACGGTGGTACCGGAGCCTCGCCATTGAGCTCGATCCGCCACGCGGGTCTGCCGTGGGAGCTTGGTCTCGCTGAAACGCACCAGACTTTGGTAAGAAACAAATTGCGCGGACGGGTAACCGTTCAGGCGGATGGCCAGCTTCGTACCGGCCGTGACCTTGCGATCGCTGCATTGCTCGGTGCCGAAGAATGGGGTGTAGCAACCGCCGCATTGGTGGCCGCAGGCTGTATCATGATGCGTAAATGCCACCTGAACACCTGCCCTGTGGGTGTGGCCACGCAACGCAAAGAACTCCGCGCATTGTTCTCGGGCAAGCCTGAGCACGTGGTGAACATGTTTACCTACATGGCGGAAGAACTACGCGAGATCATGGCACAACTTGGTTTCAGAACTGTTAATGAAATGGTTGGTCAGGCACAGTACCTCGAACTGCGCAATGATATCAAACATTGGAAATACAAAAACCTGAACTTCGACGCGATCCTGTACAAAGAAGGTGACCTTTCGGTAGCACAATTCAAGCAGGAAGAGCAGGATCACGGTATCGACGCCATTCTCGACCTCGACCTGATCCGTTCCGCAAAAGCAGCGTTGGACAGCAAGGAAGAAGTTTACGCAGAATTCCCGATCAATAACCTTAACCGGTCGGTAGGAACGATGCTTTCGAACGAAATCTCGAAGAAATACGGTGGCGTGGGTCTGCCAAACGGCAATATCCACTTCAAATTCCGTGGTACCGCGGGCCAGAGCTTCGGTGCGTTCAACACGCTTGGCGTGCGCCTCGAACTGGAAGGTGACGCGAACGACTATTTCGGAAAAGGCCTTTGCGGCGCCGAACTGATCGTGTACCCCGACAGAGACGCGAAGTTCAAGCCGGAAGAGAACATCATCATCGGTAACGTGGCATTCTACGGTGCTACTTCGGGTGACGCCTACATCCGCGGGACTGCGGGCGAGCGCTTCTGCGTACGTAACTCAGGTGCGAAAGTAGTGGTAGAAGGTGTGGGTGACCACGGGCTGGAATACATGACGGGCGGTCTGGCGATCATCCTGGGGGAAACAGGCCGCAACTTCGCGGCAGGTATGTCGGGTGGTGTTGCCTACGTCCTCGATAAGGCCGGAAATTTCGAAGAAAAAGTGAACAAGGAAATGGTTACGCTCGAACCTTTGAACGAAGAAGACAAAGGTATCCTGCGCGAGTATCTGGATAAGCATTTCCAGTACACAACCAGCAATATAGCTTTCCAATTGATCCAGAACTGGGAAGAGTCTGTCAAGAAGTTTGTAAAAGTAATGCCATCCGACTTCCGCAAAGCGCTGGAAGGTCGTGGTATCACCCTCGCACAGCAGATTGCAGACAAGAACGTGGTATACAAAGACATCGTCGTAGACGTGGTACACCAGTAATTTTCAGTTTTAAGATCAACTATCAGAATTTTTAAAATCAGTAATTAGAATGGGAAAACCAACCGGATTTTTAGAGTTTGAAAGGGAGTTGCCTAAAAAGAGAAGCATAGACGAGCGTCTGAAAGACTACCGTGAGATCGAAACCGCACCCACCGACTCTAATTCCAAACAGCAGGCAGCCCGTTGTATGGACTGCGGAATTCCTTTTTGCCATAATGGTTGTCCGCTAGGCAACATTATCCCCGAGTTCAACGACGCGGTGTATGATGAAAACTGGGGACTTGCCTACGAAATATTAGCGTCTACCAACAATTTCCCTGAATTCACAGGCCGCATTTGCCCCGCTCCTTGCGAAGCATCCTGCGTACTGGGTATTAACAAGCCCGCGGTGGCGATCGAGTATATCGAGAAAGCGATCATCGAAAAAGCATTCGAACTGAATCTGGTTAAACCAAAAGTTCCAAAATACCGCACCGGCAAAAGAGTAGCCGTGGTAGGTTCGGGACCTGCGGGATTGGCTGCGGCTAATCAGCTCAACCAGGCAGGACATTCGGTGGTCTTGCTCGAAAGAGCGGACAAGATCGGCGGGCTGGTACGTTACGGTATCCCCGATTTCAAACTGGATAAAGGCATTATCGACCGTCGTCTGGCTGTCATGGAAGAGGAAGGCATCGAATTCCGTACCAGTGTGAATGTGGGTGTGGATATCAAAGCCGAAGAACTGCAGAATGAGTTTGATGCGGTATTGCTGACCGTCGGATCGACTGTTCCAAGGGATGTTAAAATCCAGGGCCGTCAGTTCAAAGGCGTGCATTTCGCGATGGAATTCCTCAGCCAGCAGAACAAACGCGTGGCCGGTATCGACCGCGTAGTGGATCACCGCGGCGTGGGATACACCGGCGGGGAAATCCTTGCGACCGACAAGCACGTGGTGGTAATCGGTGGAGGTGATACCGGTTCCGACTGTGTGGGAACTTCGGGCCGTCATGGTGCGAAATCCATTACCCAGATCGAATTGATGCCCATTCCTCCGAAAGACCGCGACGAAAGTACCCCTTGGCCGAACTGGCCGATGATGCTCCGCACATCGACTTCGCATGAGGAAGGTTGCGACAGACATTGGTCTATCAATACCAAAGAATTCGTCGGCGACGAAAACGGTAACCTGAAAGCGCTGAAAATCGTAGACCTCGACTGGCAGAAAGACCCCGAAACGGGCCGCATGCAGATGAAAGAGGTGGCAGGCAGCGAGCGTACGATCCCTTGCGACCTGGCGTTCCTGGCAGCCGGCTTCCTGCACCCGCAGCAAGAAGGCCTGCTTACCGACCTCGACCTGGAATTCGACGAACGCGGTAACATCAAAACCAACGGGTACCAATCTACTTCCAACGAAAAAGTATTCGCTGCCGGTGACTGCCGCCGCGGACAATCGCTGGTGGTTTGGGCGATCTCCGAAGGTCGTGAAGCGGCGCGTTCCGTGGACGAATACCTGATGGGCGAGTCATTCCTGGAAGCCAAGGCTGTATCGATGCTGAATCCTGTATTTGCGCATGCGTAATTCATGGTATAGGATTTAAGCCAGCCTCTATATATTGTTATTGTAAGAAAGCTGCCTCCCCGGGGCAGCTTCTTATTTTATATCCCTTTATATTTGAAGCTCAAATTCATCGACAGAAATGTTTCTGCACCACTCCCCATTCTGGCTGAAAGCATTCTTCCCCGGTTTTACCTGGCATATTCCCACGAGGGAGAAAACCATTTTCCTGACATTCGACGACGGGCCTATTCCCGATATTACCGAGAATGTGCTTGCATTACTGGCTCAATTCGAGGCGAAAGCCACGTTTTTCAGCATTGGAAACAATGTGCTGAAACACCCTGACGTATACGAAATGGTCAAAAATGGCGGTCATTCGATTGGCAACCACACATTCAATCACATGAATGGCTGGAAAACCGAAGACGCCATTTATCTGGAAAATATCCGGAAATGCCAGGTTCAGCTGAATCTTGAAACCAAACTCTTCCGTCCGCCGTACGGACGCATTAAAAAGAGCCAGTCGAAAACTGTTTTGCAAGATAAGCAGATCATCATGTGGGACGTCCTGAGCGGCGATTTTTCCCCTAGCGTGACGCCGGATATCTGCCTTAAAAAATCCATTCAACATACGAAGCCAGGCTCGATCGTGCTTTTTCACGACAGCATTAAAGCTTCCAAAAACATGCTTTACGCATTACCCCGTTACCTCGAACATTTCCGGGCTGCCGGATACCGTTTCGAGCCATTACCCATGTAATTATGATTGAAACCCACGCCCACATATACAGCGACGATTACGCCGAAGACCGCACCGAAATGCTCGAACGCGCCTGGAATGCAGGAATAGAACAAATATGGATGCCCAACTGCGACCACGAGACGATCGACGGCATGCTGGAACTCGCGGAAAAATATCCCGGCAAATGCCTCCCGATGATCGGCCTGCACCCGACCTATGTGAAGGAGAATTTTGAGGAGGAATTGCAGGTAATGGAAGAGTGGCTGGGCAAATACAAGTTCATCGCCGTCGGCGAGATCGGTATGGACCTTTTCTGGGATGCTACCTTTAAAGAGCAGCAGGAAAAAGCATTTTTATACCAATGCGGCCTCGCGCGCGAGCATAATCTCTGGATCGACATTCATAGCCGCAGCGCATTTTGGGAAACTGTAAAACTCATCGAAGACTTTGCCGATCCTGCATTGACAGGCATTTTCCACTGCTTTACGGGAACGCTGGAAGAAGCGCAGAAAACCGTTGAATTGGGTTTTAAACTCGGCATCGGCGGTGTAGCGACGTTCAAGAATGGTGGCCTGGATAAAGTGATCCCTTATATTGACCTGGAACACATTGTGCTTGAAACTGACGCACCTTACCTCTCGCCAGTGCCCTTTCGCGGCAAACGCAATGAAGTCGCCTATATCGACCTTGTAGCCCAGCGCGTGGCCGATTTGAAAGAAATGACCAAAGCGGATGTGATCGCGGCCACTACTGCCAATGCGAAAAGCATGCTCAACAAACGATCGTGATGAATTATTCCAAAATCCATATCAACCCTATTTCCCCGGAACCGACTGTGGGCTCCGTGCTGGTGATTTATACTGGTGGTACACTGGGAATGGTTTATGAAACCAAGGGCAAGCAACTGGTCCCGTTCAATTTCCAGCAGATCATCGAAAAAGTCCCGGAGATCGGCCGGCTGGATTTTGACATTACCTTTCTATCGCTCGCAGAGCCGATCGATTCGTCGAACATGAACCCCGGCATCTGGATCGAGCTGGCGGGCATTATCGAGGAGCATTACGACCAATACGACAGCTTTGTGATCCTGCACGGCACGGATACCATGGCGTACACCGCCTCCACATTGAGTTATTTACTTGAAAACCTCAACAAGCCTGTGATCCTCACGGGGGCGCAGCTGCCCATAGGCGTCGCCCGCTCGGATGCGCGCGAGAATGTGATCACCGCATTGGAGCTCGCCGCGGCCAAGAATGCGGAAGGAGAGCCGATTATCACCGAAGTTTGTATTTATTTCAACTCGCATTTGCTCCGGGGCAACCGTTCCAAAAAGCAGGAAAGCTCCGATTTCAATGCATTCCATTCTGAAAACTACCCCCCGCTTGCCAATGCAGGTGTGCGCATTGAATACAACTTCCCTTACATCAAGCCTTACCAACCCGGCTTGAAATTGAAAGTTCACAAAAGTCTCGACAACCACGTCGCATTCCTGAAAATGTTCCCCGGCGTCAGCCAGCAGGTCGTCGAATCGATTCTGAACATTGAAGGCATGCGGGGCATCGTCCTCGAAACCTACGGCGCCGGCAATGCCACCACCGAGCCCTGGTTCCTGAATGCGATCAGCAGCGCCATTGAAAAGAACATTGTGATCTTCAACGTCTCCCAATGCGACGGCGGCCGCGTATCGCAGGGCCAGTACCAAACCAGCAAGTTCCTGCAACAGATCGGCGTCATCAGCGGCTCGGACATCACGGCCGAGGCAGCTATCACCAAAATGATGTACGTTTTCGCCTGCGAACGCGCGGGCGGCGCCTGCATCGACATGCTCGGCAAGCCGCTTCGTGGAGAAATGAGTATTTGATTCGCCACCAGATTTGGAAACAACATTCTCTTTATTATATTTGCACCCCAATAGAGAGGTGCCCGAGTGGTTGAAGGGGCTACCCTGGAAAGGTAGTATATGGGTAACTGTATCGAGAGTTCGAATCTCTTCCTCTCTGCAAGTAAAAATACCGAAATACAATAAAAGCCTGCAAATTAATCATTTGCAGGCTTTTTCATTTTTACGGCACTACCAAAATATTCAATTATTTACAATACTTTGGTGAGTAAGAAGTAGGCAAGAATTGTTATGTTAACTTATGTTTAAGCCTGAATATTTTTTATTTACCACTGTTTTATAAATATTTGACAATGAAAAATATCAACCCTTGCTCCGTTCTATTTATTCTTTTTTTCGCAGTAGCAATAAGCAGTTGCACGAAAGATCGAGATGTCCTACCTGTTTCTGAATACCTGAGAAATATGATACCGTACAGGAACGGGCAGATTGTGAAATTTATCAGCAGCGACAATCAAGAAATTACAGCTAAATTGGAAGTAGTAGAAAATATTGAAAACTGCACCACCTGTCAGCCAACCGAAAAACGGCAAGTTTTAGATTATATTTTGCGAAATACAGCAAACGTTGATTACCCTGTGGTAGCAAACTTGCAGATAATTGATAGAGCTGAAAACTATATTTTTATGACGATGTGGTCTCCGGTGAATAACTTCATGACTGGTCGTGGATTTGACTTCAAGACGGTTAATAAAACTTCGGAATTTTTTGTTGATGACAAATACTACTTTTTTCATGACAAAATTACGATTGGCCCTAGGTCGTACAACGATGTTTTAGAAATCAATTACGCTCTTGATCAAGTGCCAGAATATGAAGTTTCCTATCTATATTATTCAAAAGAAAAAGGTATTATAAAATTTGGATATAAGAATGGTAAATCATATTGGTTAGCTGATTAATGGACTAGAATTCGGTGAATGTATTCCGTTAGGACCTTATCAGGCCTAAATATGACGGCGATGATAACAGACCACCATTCACCAAAAAAGCCCGCAAGTCACTGACCTGCGGGCTTATGCATCACCGATTAACCTAATGGGTTTAATTCACAATCACTTCGTCGACGAAAAGCCAGGCTTTATTTCCTTTGCCCTGGTGCCAGGCCGGTAGTTTTGCCAATGGCTTTGCAACCAGCTTGATACAGCTCAGTGCCTGGGGCTCAAATCCCGCCTCGTATACAATGTTTTCAGCCCCGGCTATGTCTTTGGGCGGAACTTCCGGGGTGATCACTTTCAATAGTTTCAATGCTTTCGGATCCGTTCCTCCCCATACTTCGATCCTCGTCGGCGGGAAAATAAAGCTTCCGAGGCTTCGCAGCGTGCTCACGGTCACATTGCTCGCTTTCACAGGGTTTTTGAAGAACAGGTAACTCTGGAAATCGTTTTCGACGTACCCCAGCCAGGTACCGCTTACCCGCTCCGTATCGCCCACTTTGCCATCGGAAATCGAGGCGGCGCCTTTGGCCCGGTACCGTTGGTCGACAGGCGTGATCAGCTGCGTGCTGTCGACGTGGTAGCCTTCCTTGAAAAACAATTTACTTACGAGCGGACTACCATACCAGCCGCTCCTGAATGCGCGTGCTTTGAGGGTGACATTCTTCGCAATGGCGATCGGCTTGTCGTAAATGGGCGACAGGCTGCTATCCGGCTCCGATCCATCCAGCGTATAACGGATCACCGTGCCGGCAATCTGGTGCTTCATGGAAACGGTCTCTCCTTTGCCGATCAACTGCTTTTCGGTTAGGATCACCGGCGGGTTGAGCGCCATCACGAGGGTGTCGCTCCGAAAACCGGTTTCGAATGCGATCTTCTGGCCCTTTTTCAAACTTTCCAGTTCCTTGGGACTTATGCCGGTACTCCACAGATATACCTTACGGAGCGAAGGAAAGCCTTCAAGCGATTTAACATGCGCCATCGTGACGCCCGTACCGCTCAATGCAAGCTCCCGAAGGTTCCCGAGTTTTTTAAGGTTACCCAGGTTGCTGCCGGTAATGTCGGTAAAGTTCAGTATCAGTCTGCGCAGCTCGGGAAACTTGGCCAGGGTGTTAATGTCCTCATCCTTCACCGGCATTTTACTCAGATCCATTGAAACGATCTGCTCTTTCAAAGGCATTAACCCTTCGATATCCTGGCTTTTGAAACTAGCCCTGTTGTAAAAATTCACGAACAGTGCCGGAGATCCCGCAGACAACGGTTTGATCAGCCGGTAATTGGTGTTCAATTTGCTCACCTCGTCGGCAGATGCCGCGCTGAATGCATATTGCTCTTCGGTGCGATCGCCCCCCAGCACGTTCTGTCCGTAGACATACACAGGGCTTTGCGGCGACAGGGAGCTTACCATCTGGTCGAAGCGCGCACCGCCTTTTACCCAGGCCGCCAAAAGCACGACCTCTTCCTCCGTCAGCTGGACCTTTCCGCGTGGCGGCATATGCTTTTTGTCATCCAGCGGCAAATGTAACCGGTTGATCAGTAAGCCCAAGTCCGCTTTGGTGGTATCCCAAAGTACCCCGCCTTTTCCGCCCTTCACGAGCAAGGCCTGGGTCTGCATTTGTAATCCGCCTTTTGATTTCTCTTCATTATGGCAGGAAAGACATTTCTGTTCCAGCACCGGTTTCACCAGGTGTTCATACACTTTGGCTTCCTCGAAAGCCACATGCGGGGCCTCCTCGGCCGATGGCCCGAGCGGAGAGATCAGAAAATCCTCACCATGGGTAAGGTTCCCGCCCAGGTGCCCGCCTGCAAAAAGCAGCACCAGAAATGCCCCCGCAACCGCCTTTGCTGGTAATGTCCAAGGCGAAAGGTATTTTCGCGCTCCGTACCAGACCACCGCAGCAAGGGAAATGGCAATTCCCAGCCATTTATGCCAAAGCAATGTGTTGGACTCGTAACCCTCCTCGTGTGACAATACGAACCCGGAGAATGCGGCAATAGCAGCAGTGACCGTCCCAATGGCCAGCAAGCTATCGGCCAGTTCCTGGTTCCAGGCGGGAGATTCCGAATTCCGCACGATCAGTACCCACAGGCTGTAAAGTATCAGCACAACCAACGGGAAATGCAGGACCAGCGGGTGCATTCTTCCTATCGCCTGCATCCACTGCGGGACAGCAAGCCTGCTTTCAAATACCAGCAGAAACACCAATAATCCGTTCACGAAAAAGGCGATATTATAAATGTGCCCTTTCCAATCCGACAAAAATCTACGCACTTTATTCGAGGGGTTAGTACATTAAGCAATAATTCCTTTCACCAACTTACCGGCCACGTCCGTGAGGCGGTAACGGCGTCCCTGATGCTTGTAAACGAGTTTCTCATGATCCAGCCCCAACTGGTTTAGGATCGTCGCGTGAAAGTCGTGGACGTGTACGGGGTCTTTGACGATATTGTATCCAAACTCATCGGTTTCGCCGTAAACGACGCCGGGTTTGATACCTCCGCCGGCCATCCAGACAGTAAAAGCCCTCGGGTGGTGATCCCGTCCGTAGTTGTCACGCGTGAGCGTTCCCTGGCAGTAGTTGGTCCGCCCGAATTCCCCGCCCCAGATCACGAGCGTCTCGTCGAGCAGCCCGCGCTGTTTAAGGTCGGTAATCAATGCCGCCGACGCCTGGTCGACGTCCATGCACTGACCTTTGATTTCTGTCGGTAGCCCGCCATGGCTGTCCCATCCCTGATGATAAAGCTGAACGAACCGCACGCCCTGTTCGGAAAGTTTCCGGGCCAGCAGGCAGTTCGCAGCATAAGTACCCGGCACGAGGCATTCCGGACCGTACATTTTGACGATCGATTCGGGTTCTTTGCTCATGTCGGTGATCTCCGGAACGGCGGTTTGCATACGGAAGGCCATTTCGTATTGCTGCACTTTGGCCGTGATTTCCGGATCGCCGAACTCGTTGTATGTTCCCTGGTTCAATTCCGCGAGGTTATCGAGCATTTTGCGGCGTTGCGTACGGTCCATTCCATCGGGATCATTGAGGTACAGGACAGGATTTTCGCCGCTGCTGAACTGGACGCCCTGGTGTACCGAATCGAGAAAGCCGTTGGTCCATAATTTGGAGTAAACTCCCTGGCCATTCCCTTTCCCCCGGGACAGCAACACGCAGAAGCCCGGCAAATTCTGGTTTTCGCTGCCAAGGCCGTAGCTGAGCCATGAACCAAAACTCGGCCGGTTTCCCACCTGCGCGCCCGTCTGGAAGAAAGTAAGCGCAGGGTCGTGGTTTATCGCTTCTGTATTAAGTGTTTTAATAATGCAAAGATCATCCGCAATGCCCGCCATATGCGGCAGCAGCTCGCTCATCCAGGCGCCGCTCTTTCCGTATTGTTTAAAATTAAAGATCGAGCCCGCGAGCGGGAATTTCGCCTGATTAGCCGTCATCCCCGTCAGACGCTGATTACCCCGGATCGATTCCGGCAGGTCCTGGCCGTGCATTTTGTTGAGCATCGGCTTGTAGTCAAACAAATCCAGCTGTGACGGTGCCCCGTTTTGGAACAAATAGATCACCCGCTTGGCTTTGGGTGCAAAATGGGGCAGGCCGGCCATCAAATCGTTCACGTCGGCTTCTCCGCCTCCTCCTTTAAACAGGTCCGGTATCAAAAGCGACCCCAGTGCGGCACTGCCGAGTCCAAGGCTTAGCTTGGACAAAAAATGCCGGCGCGTAGTATTGATTCCAAAATCGAATATTGGCTTTTCCATGATGTCTCCGTTTTAGCTTTTTGTGATTGTCTCTTCCATGTTATACAGCGTATTGATCACGCGCATCAGCGCCGCCGCACGCACTTTATCAACCTTGGGTTCATGCGGGAACTCGCCCACATTTAATACCCTGGCCGCATTCTCCTGCTGTTTCGAGAACGTGGAAGCTTCTTCACTGTAATATTTTTTCAAAAGTTGTAATTCCTTGTCATTCGGCTGACGGCAGACGATCTTCTGGAACGATGCCCTGATATTCGTCTCAATGTCGGTCGACTTCGCCACCAGCCGTTCAGCCATTACCCTCGATGCTTCGAGCACCGTCGGGTCGTTCAGCATGACCAGCGCTTGCAGGGGCGTATTGGTTTTGGAGCGTTTCACCTCGCAATGGTCGCGGTTGCTGGCGTCGAAAATGATCATCGACGGTGGGGGCACGGTGAGCTTGATAAACGTGTACATGCCCCGTCGGTACAATGCCTCGCCCTTGTCTTGCTGGTAAGTCCGCAGGGTACCGCGTCCCGATGTTGCGGCTTCCCACAAGCCTTTCGGCTGATAGGGTTTTACGCTGGGCCCTCCTATTTTTGGATTTAACAATCCACTGGTAGACAATACCATATCTCGCACAAGCTCGGCCGGCAAGCGGTAACGCGGGCCCCGTGTGAGGTAAATGTTTTCTGGATCGGCTTTCAGCTTCTCATCGGTGACCTTGGCGGATTGCCGGTAGGTGGCAGAAGTTACGACCTGCTTGATCAGCCTTTTAATGTCCCATCCATGGTTCATAAAATCTGCTGCAAGCCAGTCGAGCAATGCGGGGTTCGTCGGCAGATCGCCCTGCATTCCAAAATCTCCCGTACTTTTGACAATTCCCCTTCCAAAAAACTCCTGCCATATCTGATTCACAAACACCCTGGCCGTCAGCGGATTGCTCTTACTGGTGGTCCATTTGGCCAGGCCTAACCGGTTCTGCGGAAGTTTGAGGGTATCAAACCGCATTACTGCCGGCAGCGCCGATGCCGTAACTATCCTGCCGGGGGCGTCATACGAGCCGCGATTGAGAATGTGCGTCGGCCGCAGGGTATCCAGGTCGCCCAGTACGGAAACCATCAGCTTGCTCGTATCAGGCCTGTTGATGAACGATAGCAATGTCTTCGCTTCATGATCGGAAATGGTCATGACCGGGTTTTTCGCAGGTTTCGTTTGTGAAATGTCCCCTTCGAAACCCAGCTCTCTGGAATTATTGAAAAACGCAAACAGCCGGTAGTAGTCTTCCTGTGAAATAGGGTCATACTTGTGGTCGTGGCATTGTGCGCATTCCACGGTCAGCCCCAAAACCCCCGTGCTGAAGGTCTTGGTTTTATCGATGTTGTATTCGATCCGGTATTCTTCCGGGATCACGCCGCCTTCTTCGGTGTATTTGTGATTTCTGAAAAATGCGGTGGCAAGTACCTGCTCCTTGCTGGCATTAGGCAGCATATCGCCTGCTATCTGCCACATCAGGAACTGGTCGTACTTCATGTTTTTGTTGAATGCATTGATCAGCCAGTCGCGCCAGGGCCACTGGGTACGCACTTCGTCGTCCTGGTAACCGTAGGAATCGGCATACCTCGCCACATCTAGCCAGTGGACGGCCATTTTCTCCCCGTACGTTTTCTGCGCCAGGAGCTGGTCCACCACTTTTTCATAGGCCTTTTCGCTGTTATCTGCCTCAAACTGCTTTTGCATTTCCACGGTCGGCGGCAGGCCTGTCAGGTCCAGCGCTACCCTTTTGAGCAGGTGGCTTTTGTCCGCCTCTTCGTTGGGCTTCAAGCCTACGCCTTCCATTTTGCGCAGTACGAAATTATCGATTTCATTTTTAGGCCAATCTTCAATCGAAGCCTCCGGAACTGCGGGCAGCACAGGCGTAGTGAATGCCCAGTGCCGCTCATATTTGGCACCCTCCTCGATCCATTGACGTACCATTCCAACCTCCGTTTCACTCAACAGCCCCAGGTGGGACTCGGGCGTCGGCATTTGGTAAGAAGGGTCAGGCGAAGTTATTCTTCTGTATACTTCCGATTGCTCGGGCTTGCCGGGGAAGATTGCTACCCCTTTCCCGTCTTTCAGTTTGGCATAGGCGCTTTCGGCCAGGTCGAGCCGTAGCCCGGCTTCGCGCTTTTTAGCATCGGGCCCGTGGCAGGC
>CBIHPQ010000180.1:0-13086 GCA_966211825.1 uncultured Dyadobacter sp.
GGCCATGCAACAGGCTACGATCAACCTGTTTGCCGACATGGGCGTGCAGCCGCAGACTATTCAGCCAGAACTTGCTATTGCTACTGAGTCTGCCGACTCGGAGGCTCCAACAGTGCAAATTACTGCCCCGGCAGAGGCGGGGAGTGTAGCCGCGGGCTCCGGGGTGATCATTACAGGCACGGCGGCGGATGCCAACATCGTGGCGGGGGTGGAGGTTTCCACCAATGGAGGTACTACCTGGCAACGGGCCGCCGGCAATACCAGCTGGACATTCTCCTGGGTGCCTGCCAACCAGGGCGCCGCGACGATCCGGGCGCGTTCGTTTGACGACTCGGGTAATATCAGTACCATCGCCACCACCAATGTGAATGTTACGGAGCCGGAAGTGCTGCCTTGCCCTTGCACGGTTTTCCGTACCACAGACGCCCCCGACGAAACCCTTAACCAGGACGGCGGCCAGGCCATCCAGCTGGGGATGAAGTTTCGCTCCTCAGTCGATGGTTTTGTGACCGGTGCGCGTTTTTACAAACACCCGGGCAATATCGGCACGCATACCGGGCAGCTTTACAGCAATGGCGGGGATGTGCTCGCACAGGCCACTTTCATCAACGAGACGGCCTCCGGGTGGCAGCAGGTGATGTTCAGCCAGCCTGTGGCTATTTCGGCAAACACTACCTACATTATTTCCTACCATAGCGGCTCGGCCTTCTATTCGGCAGCCAATCCTTATTTCAATGAAGCCAGGATCAACGGACCGCTGAAAGGACTGGCCAATGACGAGGACGGTAAAAACGGGGTGTACAAATATTCGCCTACCCCTGCATTCCCGACTGATAATTACCAGTCCAGCAACTATTTCGTGGATGTGGTATTTGAAACTGAAAATGGCCCGGATGCGTCTGCGCCGACTGTGATAGCCACGGTTCCCGGTGCGAATGCGACCGGCATCAATATCAACAATAATATCACTATCCAATTCAGCGAAGCCATCGACCCGGCCACCATTTCAAATGCCAGCATTGTTTTCAGCAATGCGGGGCAGGAGGTTGCTGCCAGCATTAGTTATGATGCGGGAAACCTGACGGTCACCATCGATCCGGCCGCGGCATTGGGCTATGCTGCCACTTACAATGTTGTTGTGAAAGGCGGAGCTGCGGACCCCCGCATCAAAGATATCGCGGGCAATGCGCTGGCGGCTGATCATTCTTTCTCATTCACCACACAGCCGGCACCTGGTCCATCGCCAAACGACGGGCCTGGCGGACCGATACTTGTGATCAGCTCGGGGGCAAATCCGTTTAGCCGTTATCCGGTCGAGATTCTGAGAGCGGAAGGGTTGAATGAATTTGCTGCAAAGGATATTGCTGAAATCAGCGCCGATCCGGGCCTGCTGAACGGTTATGATGTGGTTGTTTTGGGAGAGATCGGATTATCCGGTGACAATGTTACCGCCCTTACCAATTGGGTCAACGCCGGTGGAACGCTGATCGGCTTCAAGCCTGCGGCCGGCCTTGCGCCCCTGTTCGGCATCACGCCTGCGGGAGGGACCCTCAGTGACAAATATTTGAAAGTAAATACAGCAACCGGCCCCGGGGCAGGCATTGTGGACGAAAGCATTCAGTTTCACGGAACCGCCGATTTGTACACTTTGAATGGGGCTACAAGCATTGCCACGCTGTTTTCGGATGCCGGAACCGCCACGCCCAATCCGGCCGTAACGCTGAACAACGTCGGCGCGAACGGGGGTAAGGCTGTCGCATTTACCTATGATCTGGCGCGGTCTGTCGTATACACGCGGCAGGGTAACCCTGAATGGAGCGGGGAGGAGCGCGACGGTCAGCAGGGGCCGATCCGTTCCGATGATCTGTTTTATCCGGATTGGATCGATTTCAATAAGGTAAGCATCCCGCAAGCCGACGAGCAGCAGCGCCTGTTGGCCAATATCATTTTGCAAGGTAATCTGCATAAAAAACCGCTGCCCCGTTTCTGGTACCTGCCCCGCGGATTGAAAGCCGCTGTGATCATGACCGGCGACGACCACGGTAATGGCGGTACAACGGGTAGATTTGAGGATTATATTATCAAAAGCCCCGCCAATGACCAGCAGGCAGTCGACAACTGGACGGCTGTGCGGGGAACATCCTACATTTACCCGGGAACGCCCATAACCGGCGCGCAGGCAGCTGCATTCCAGGCGCAGGGTTTTGAAATAGGCCTTCATTTATCAACCGGCTGCAATAACTTCGACGAGAATTCCCTGAGAGGTTTTTTCAGTGATCAGTTGGCCCAGATGTCTTCGGCTTTCCCCGGCCTTTCGCCCACCATCACGCACCGCACGCATTGCATTGCGTGGAGTGACTGGGCTACCATGCCCAAGCTGGAACTGGAAAACGGGATACGGCTGGATGTCAATTACTACTACTGGCCTGGCGAGTGGGTAGGCAACCGCCCCGGAATGTTCACAGGCTCGGGTATGCCCATGCGGTTTGCCGACCTCGATGGCTCGCTGATCGACGTGTACCAGGCCACCACGCAGCTCACCGATGAATCGGGAATTGACTATGCGGCGCATATTACCTCCCTGCTGGATAATGCGATCGGCAGCAAAGGCTATTATGGCGTTTTTACGGCTAATATGCATACCGATGCGAGTAGTTCAGCAGGGTCCGACGCGATCATCACGGTGGCGCTCGACAAACAAGTGCCCGTCATTGCTGCCCGGCAGATGCTTACCTGGCTCGACGGAAGGAACAATTCTTCCTTCGGTGGGGTGAACTGGACCGCCAATACCCTGAAATTTGACATTGCTGCGGCGGCCGGTTCCAACAATATGCAGGCCATGGTGCCTTCGGCGGCCCAAAGCGGCCAGCTGACAGGCATTACCGCCAACGGCGATGCAGTAGCTTATACGACCCAGACGATCAAAGGCATTTCCTACGCCTTTTTTCCTGCTAACAATGGCAGCTACATTGCCACTTATGAGGCCGTGGCCAACCAGGCGCCGCAGATCACAAATGTGATTGTGACGCAGCCGGTAGCCGGGTCGGCGACCATTAGCTGGTCTACCGACGAGCCCGCCAGCTCTCAGGTGGATTACGGTACAGCCGCCGATCAGCTTACCCAAAACGCGGCCAGCGGGGGGCCGGTTACGAGCCATTCCGTTACCATTACCGGCCTTACTCCGGGAAGTACCTATTATTTCAGGGTCAGTTCCGCTGATGCATTGTCGGCCAGTTCCACTTCGCCTGCGTCACCGGATGCCCCGCTCAGTTTTGCGACTGCTGCCGAGCCGGAGCCGGCCTGTTTTGAAGATCTGACCTTCGAAAATTTCAACTCCGGAGAAGCGGGAAGCGGCACGGCCATTACGAATGCGGGCATTACATTGAAACCGGTGCTGAGCGAAGAGTTTGCCAGCCTGCCTCCCGCAGACCAATGGCAAAGCTTTCCGTGGAGCGGGGGCGGGAGCTCGGTCGTTACAAGCGGCCAGTTGGTGGTGAATGGCGCCCGCTTCAACACGCAGCCCGAAGGAACTACCTTGTCACCCGGCACTTCCATTGAGTTTGTGGCTACGTTCGGCGCTTCGTCATTCCAGCATATTGGGTTTGGCGCTGGTAACAATGTGGATATGTATAACAACACGGCTACCTGGATCATGTTTAGTACCGGCAGCAGTACCAGCGTGCTGCAAGCCCGGGTGAACCTGAATGGGGCGGCTGAAAACATCAACCTCGCCGGTAGTTTTACCGGAGCGCCACATCTTTACCGTATCGACTGGAATCCTGCCAATATCCTGTTTTACATTGACGGAGCGCTCGTCCATACCAGCAACACGGCCCTGCCGACGCCTATGCGTGTGGGGATCAGTGATTTCTCGGAAAACGCTCCGGGTGTTGCCGTTGATTGGCTGCGTGTCACACCCTATTCCCCGGCGGGAACATTTACATCAAGGGTATATGATGGTGGTGTGCCAAAAACCTGGCAGGCGGCCACATGGTCGGCCAGTGTGCCGGACGGAACGGGTTTGCAACTGTTTCAGCGACAAGGTAATGTGGCCCTCCCGGATGGTTCGTGGACAGCATTTACTCCCATCGCAGGCAGCGGCAGTGATGTTGGTGGCTCGTCGCGCTATATTCAGTACCGCGCCGACCTGTCCACCTCGAATCCGGCCGTCACACCGGTGTTGCAGCAAATGGCGATTAACTGCGGCGATGTGGTCATAACCTGCAATGCGGGTACCGACCAGGTGGTGCTTTCTGCGGCCACGGCTTCCAATGCGTGCCCGGTCACGACGGTGAACCTGGGCGCCCTGGTTACCGGCGTCGCGCCTGCGGGAACAACGGTTGTGTTCTATACCACTGCGGATCACCAGGCGGGTACCCAGGTTGCCGACCCGTCCGTTGCACAGGTTCCCGGCGTGTATTATGCATTCTATTTTGACAGCAATAATTCCTGCTTCAATACCGACAATTCTACGGCGGTAGTTACCACGACGTCCGTCGACTGTTCGGGCCCGAGCGACCTTCGGCCTTATATGGTCATGGATAATGTGGAGTTTACAGCGGCCATCACCACCAACCCGCTGGTTGTCAGGATCAGGAACACGAGGATCAACACCAATGCCACCGCGCGGATCTACCTGCAAATCTTTAAGCCCACCAGCGCATCGGTGATAACACTGACTGGACAGGCTGCTACCGATTGGGTTCAGTCAGGCGTGAATATCAGCTTCTACGAATTCTATACAGATGTGGATATACCCTACACATCGACGGGAGGATACCAGATCACTGCTACGCTCACCATACCGGGAAGTCCGAGCAAGGGAGCGTACAATTTCCGGGCATTCATCAAGGACAATTCGGGAGGGGAGGTTCCGGCGGGTTATACGAACAACAATGTAATCATCGGCGTCTCGAAACAATAAAATAGTTCAACGCATTAAAAACCAGACTTATGAAATTCAGACCTATTATTGCCTTATTATACTGTATCGCTACGATTCCGCTTTTCGGGAGCCAGGTTCATGCGCAGGAAGTGAATGCCGCGCTGGCAGAATTTACCCCAGACGCATTCGACGGTTATCCTCGGAAAGGTACATTTCTGGCAACGTTCGGAAAGACGAGCGGAACGGTACCCGCAGGCACAGCACAGGTGATATTTACAATGGTACCCGAAGTCCCCTGGGATGGCAGGCCGATCATCACGCCCACAGGCTGGACACTGGCATTGAATTCCACCCCGACGAACATCCGTTTTACTTTAACCGAGGATTGGACAAATGCGTCAGAGCAGAATCCGGAATGGAATATTCCGGTAACCTCACAAAAGGGGCGCAGCGACCAAAGCCTGGCCGTCACGAGCCAGATACAGCAACTGGACGGCGACTGGACGATCTCAGCACCGCTTACCCGGGTGTCGATCACGGTCGATGACGTGGCACTTCCCGTTACGCTCACCAGTTTTACCGCTTCCCGGGAAGGGGCTTCCGCTCTGCTGAAATGGACTACGACGGAGGAAACCAACAGTGAAAGGTTTCAGATCGAGCATAGCCTCAATGGCTTAAACTGGAATGTCATCGGAAGTGTGCGATCGAATGGCGAAAGTACTGTATTGCGACAGTACTCTTTTGTCGACACCGAGCCGGCCAACGGTGAAAACCTGTATCGATTAAAGATGATCGACAAGGATAAAACTTTCGCTTACAGCAGGATACAAAGTGTGACTTTTGAAGGAATACCCAGCCAGAACATCGTATTCCCAAACCCGGCCTCCGAGCGGATCCAACTCGGGATTAAAGATATCGGAAGCCTGAAAAGTGTCCGGATCTATGATCTTGGTGGCAAAACAATGTATTCCGCAAATGGAAAGGGTATTTCAAAAACCATCGATATACGAGCGTTCAGCAGCGGCTCCTATGTGGTGGAGATTTTGGATAAATCGGGAAAGTTCAAAGCGGTAAAAATCGCAGTCATTCAATAGGATTTGAATTTTAGGTTACCGGTAGTTCATATTACCCGGGGTTCGATGGTCCCGGGTAATTTTTTTTCATTTAGTTCGATGATTAATCAGGGCGTGAAGACGGGCATTCGCGCTTTTATCTTCTTTAACAATTCCTCCTGCCCGCGCCGCTTTTCGAGATCTTGTGGTTGAAGTTTTTGTCTGAATTCTTCTTTGAGTTTCGCATTAACAGCCGAGAATTCCGCTATTTCCTGCTCCGAAAACGGCGGCTGATTTCGGGTTTCAAATTGAAGTTTATAACCCAATTTTTCGAGGGTATCGCCTGCGACACGCTCGAAAATGCGGATATCTTCCTCGCTGAGCTCTTTCAGAAACTTGTTATGGTTATCGGACAGCACCGGTTTGGTCACATTCTGCCACATCAGGCCCGAATTGGCCGTCTCCTTCGATTCATTCGACTCATGGTAGGCCATCGCTTCTTCGGAATAGGCTACGCCCAGAAAACGGCAAAGCTTTTTGAGTTCTTCCTGCGGGTTTTGCAATAAATCCTCATACCGAAGCTGTATCACCCGGTCGGCGCCCAGTTTTTCATGAAGCGCAATCGAAGCATCCTGCTCTTCCTTCCATTGGCGGGCGATGTGGTAAATATGCTTTTCCCCGACAATAGCCTTTTTGAACGACAGCGCCACATCGCGGCCGTCGCGGAAAAGGTGTAGGTAAAGCGGTTTGGGATCGTAATTTTCCAGTTCACCGGCATAGCGGATGTTGGCCATGCTCTTGCACATCCATAGGTGCGCGCCCTCGCTTTCCGCTTTCATTTCGTACACCACGCGCGTGATCTCGGGCAGGGTAGGGTGTGTACAACGCGCCTGAATGACTTCTCTGTCCAGCGTTACGCCGGTCCACGGTACGGGATTGGTCTCTACCAGCGTGCATACGTCTTCGATCAGTTTTTCAAAGTTGGAAACGATGGTAAGGTCGCCGTAAGCGGGCAAAAGCGGCATTAACCTTTCCAGAATATGGGGCGGGTGAGGGGCGGAAACGCCTTTCAACTGGTTGAGCATCAGGCGGAGCAGGTTCGAGCCCGAACGCTGTGTGCCGATCATCTGGATGGGTGTAAAAGTCATTATCTCAATATTAAAATTCCTATGAGGCCGGCTACGGGGATGATGTACACCGGGTCGATTTTGAAACGCATGATCGCGAGCAAAGTGGCGGCGAAAATGGCCACTGCCAGCCAGGTAAGGCCATTATTCCAGAGAATCGTCATTGCGGCGGAGGCGATCATCCCGATGATAGCAGGCCTTAATGCTTTAAAAACGGCAGCCACTACATTGGAACTACTGATCTTATTGAAAAATTTGGCGCAAAACACAGTCAGTATCGCTGTCGGGAAAAAGATCGAGATCGTCGCATTCAGTGCGCCCCAGAAACCGGCCAGTTTGTAGCCGATGAAGGTCGCGCTCACGAAAATAGGCCCCGGCGTGATTTGCCCCATGGCCACCGCATCCACAAATTCCCGGTCGGAAAGCCAGTGCATTCCGTCGACGACGATTTTTTGCATGGTGGGGATAATGACGTAGCCGCCGCCAAACTGGCTCAGGCTCATGCCCGAGAAAGTCAGCAGGATGGTTTTGTGTAAAAGCAGGATCGGGTTTTGATTGGGTAAAAACAAAAAGACAAGCAGTACGGCCGCGGGAATCACTAACCAATATTGTTTTGCCGACGATTGTGTGAGCGCTGCTTTGGGTAGTGGTTCAGCTCCGGCGTTTGTTTTTTTGTAATAATAAAAATACCCGAAAACCCCGCTGACAGCCAGCATCGCCAGTGTGGTGAGGTAAGATTTGGAAAAAAATACAAGAACGCCTGCAATGGCCGCAATCGCGATCTGCGGCACATCCTTAATGCTTTTTTGACCAAGATTAATGGCCACACTGACGATGATCGCCGCCACAGCCGGAAGGATACCGGCAAAAAAATGCGCCATCGCCGGTATGTTGCCATATTGAAAATACAGGTGGGAGAGGACCAGCATGAGCAGAAAGGAGGGTAGCAAAACCGCCACCACGCTCACCAGGGCGCCCATCCAGCCACCGAGTTTATATCCGACAAACGACACCACATTCACCGCCATCGGCCCGGGCAGCACGGAGGCCATTGAAATACCATCCATCACCGTGGTACCATCCAGGATCCCGTCCTTTTCCACCACTTTTTTCTGGATCATCGAAATGAGCGCCATAAACCCGCCCCAGGACGTGGAGCCGATCCGCAGGAATGTCAGGAAAAGGTAGGTGAGCGTGGGTTTCATGGGTTAATCATTCACGAGATAGGGTGCTACCAGGTTGCCGGGAACTAATTCGGCGCGGTAGGGCATTACCTGGCTTTTGAGCATCCAAAGGAAGCGGCCCGCGGCATTGGTAAGCACAATTGTGCTGGTTTTCGAGCTGCATTGCAGGATCGCATCCGGCGCTACCAGGTAGGCGCTGCCCATTCTGGCGGTGTAAATTTCTTTCGGCAGGATGATCTGCCGCGTCAGGCTGGCGGTTTTGTTTTTTTCGTCCAGTTTAAATGTCAATGTGCGCGATTGTTCGCGGCTGGTACCATTGTCGAACAGCATAATGTCTCCCTCGGCATTCCGGTGCACTGCGTGGCCTTGGTCGAAAACGCCTTCTTTGGGCATGAAGAAGTCGCCGTTCCTGCCGAATTTCCAGATCACCTTCCCGGTGCTGGCGTCCAGTTTCCAGATTTGCCCATTGTTGTAAAACGAGATCAGGTAATTACCGTCGGTGTCGAAATTGACGCTGTTGGCGTGCATCCAGTCTTTCTTTTCGGCCATGATCTTCGGGTCTTTCAACGGGTCGAGCACATCGAAAACCGACCAGCTCCAAACCTTTTTGCCTTTGCGGTCCAATACCAGGATTCCGTCGCTTTTGACCGTGTCTTTGGCGGTCCCGCCCACGCTGGTGAGGTCCATGATCTTCGTCTGGACGCTCAGGGTGACGATCTCGCTCTTTTTATTCAATATAATCTCATGATGGATCGTCTCCTTGAAATCCCCTTCGCCTTTTTTCAAATGCGTCAGCGTATCGCCGGTCAGGGATACTTCCAGGATTTCGTTTCCGTAGCTGGTCGGATATTCTTCGGTCCCAAGGATGGACAGGATGGTTTTGTTGCGTGTGAAGTGGGTGGTTTTAAATCCGGTGCCATTCACCTGATGGTACCAGCGAATGTCGCCTTTCGAATCCAGCAGAAAAATGATCCCTGGCGTTTCCCGGCGTGAGATCAGCACAAAACCTTCCTTAAAAGTTTGCGGTACTACTGAGGAGTCCGGCGAAACGACGCGGAAAAAATCCTGGATCCACATCGGATAGGCCGGCGTTTTAAAATCGTATTGCTTGCTTTTGGTCTCATTTCCGCCGTCGGACGAAATGATCTGATACAGGTATTTCGAACTGGGGCGCAGGTTGGTGAGTACGAGCGGATGCTCGGTCCCTTCTGCCGAATGGGGCGTGGTGTATTTTTTTAATGAATCGCCTTTTTGCCAGTATTCGATCCAAAGGCTGTTTTTGCGAGTGGTTTTAACGTCGATCTTTACTTTCAGCGTGTTCCTTCCCGGCGCGCTCAGACTGATCGTTTCAATGCCGGAACCGCCGCAGCTTAGCAGGAAGGCTGCTGTTAGAAGCGTCAGAAAGTTGATCAGGAAGTGTTTCATTGCGGGAAATTGATGTGAGGGTAAAGATAATGGAAAAGTGGCGGAGGCTTGGTGGTGTGCTTTGATGGTGTTGTAATGTGCTTCGATGGTGTTGTGTTGTACCGTGCTTCGACGGCGTTGTAATGTACCGTGCTTCGACTTCGCTCAGCATGACACACAAATGTCACCCTGAGCGAAGTCGAAGGGTACGAGCAGCGAAGTCGTAGGTTACGAACAACGCAGAATTACTACCTGTCGCTGTTGCTCAGGTTAGGGTTCAGGTCTACCTGGGCTTGGGGGTACGGGAAGTACTTGTGCTTGTTGATGTCGATACGCGCGGGTTGTCCGATGGCAACCAGGTACGCATTCACTACCGATTGGTACTTGCCCGTGCGGATCAGGTCTTCGCGGCGTTTGCATTCGAAAAAGAATTCCCAGCCGCGCTCGGTCAGGATCGCGTCGCGTAATGTTTCCTTGGTGAAGGTTCCGGCAGCGCCCAGCAATGTGGCTTTCGAGCGTGCTTTTACCTGGTTTACCAATTGGATGCTTTCTGCATTCGGGCCATTCAATTCGTTCAATGCTTCTGCGCGGGACATCAGGATATCGGCGTAGCGGATGATCGGGAATACGTGACCATCCAGGTAAGTGGTTGATCCATCGGGGTCTGCGTATTTTTTGGACGCTACGTCGGGCAGGTAATAGTATCCGGCAGGCGGGTTCACAGCTCCGGCAGGAGGCTGCACGTAACGCAGGCCATCGGTACCGATGTAGTCGTAATAGAACATTTCGCGGCGTTCGTCATTTTTCTCAAATTTATTCCAAAAACGCCAGGGGATCGCGAAATACTGCCATCTGTCGGTTACCTCCGTATTGTTGATCGGGCCGAAGTGGTTCATCATTTCGGTGGCATCGACGAGGTTATTGGACAATGCACTGAAAATGTTTTCCGAGCACCATTTATTGCTTTCTGCAAAAAGTTTGGCATACGACGGGTAGAGTGCATATTGTTTCAAATCCATGATCTGCTGGCTCACCTCCACCACTTTCTGCCATTGTTTTTCACGCATATACAGCTTGCAAAGCAATGCCAATGCAGAGCCTTTGGTCGCTCTTCCTACATCATTGGTTTTGTAAATCGCATTGCTGACGTAATTAAGCGGCAGGTTGGCAGCGGCGTATTCGAGGTCGGCGATGATCTGCTCGTTTATTTTCGAAACTTCCGTAACCGGCACACGTGCCTCGTAATCAGGATTTTGGATATTCTTGGCAACCGAATCTTCGGTCATCAGCGGAACCGCGCCGAATGCGTTGGTCAGGTCATAGTAACCCAGCGAACGTAGGAATTTCAACTCACCCAAAAACTGTTTTTCTTCCGCATCGGAAAGCGCCGAGATTTTCGGGATATAGTACATCGCATTGTTCACATCCGAAACGAGCTTGTACTGGTGCTGCCAGGCATAAGCCAGGTAAGTATTGGTCGGCCCCCAGTTGGCGTCGGACATCAGCCCCACGTCGCCGCCTGATTTGGCATGACCCGCATCGGTGGTCAAATCGGTGATCGTTACCTGGAATCCCGCATAATACATCCAGGAATCGTTGCTTCCGCTGGGTTGTTTCAGACGGGAGTAGGCGGCATTTACCGCAGCAATCGCGTCGTCTTTCGATTGAAAAGCGTTGGCATCGGTCAGGATGCTGTACACTTTCGGTTCGATCAGGCTCTCGCAGGAAACCGCGAAGCTTAGCACGGCAAGTGATAGGATCGATATATATTTCATTATCAGAATATTAGAAGTTAACTTTTAAGCCAAGGGTATAGGAACGGTAAGAAGGGAATGCAGTGTAATCCAGACCGGACGAGAGGTTAATGCTGCTCGCAGAAGTGCCGGTGTTGGCCGCTTTCGTGTTCACCTCAGGGTCGGTTCCGGTGTAGCCGGTAATGGTGAACAGGTTCTGCACGGTTCCGTAGAGCCTTACATTTACTCTGCTGTTTGGTCCGAAAGGCAGGTTGTAGCCCAGGGTGATCATTTTGCAGCGCAGGTAAGAGGCATCTTCAACGAATCTGGAATTGATATAACCACCATAAGAAGTAGTCGCATAACCGTCACGCGGAATGTCCGTGTTCTCGTTGGCAGTTGTCCAGCGGTTCAATGCGGAGACGCCGTAACCCGATTCGAGGATCAATGCATTGGCATTGTACAAGCTGTAACCCAATGCGCCCTGCATGAAAATGTTCAGGTCGAAGTTCTTGTATCTGAACTCGTTGCCGATCCCGTAAGTGTAATGTGGGTTTGCATTGCCCAGGTAAGTGCGGTCGTTCGCATCCAGTTTTCCATCACCATTTACATCCGCATATTTAGGGCTGCCCGCAGGTGCTCCCGGTTGCGGCGCATAAGTTTCGCCTGTTTTGATCACACCATCATACACATAACCGAAGAAGCTGCTCAGTTCACGACCGGGTTCCAGCTTGGTAAAATCCACCGCACGCCCGCCGTAAGGGTTAGCTGTGGTGCTGATAATGTATGGCCGGCCGCCCAAATCGGTTACTTTTTGTTTGTTGTAGGCAACATTCAAAGAGGTTTTCCATTTGAAGCTGCCTTTGGAAATGTTTTGGGTATTGATAGAAAGTTCAAGACCGTTGTTCTCGATGGCACCGGCATTCACGATCTGGCTGCTGAACCCCTGCCAGTCGCCGATCGGGATGTTCATCAGCAGGTCGTTGGTTTTCTTGTGGTAATAATCAAATGTCGCCGAGATACGTCCGCTGGCAAAGGCCATATCCACACCAAGGTCAAGCTGGGCGGTACTTTCCCATTTCAAATCCGGGTTCGGAAGCCTGGTCGCGGCCACACCACCATACGAGTTCTGACCGTCGAGGGTCACGTTCACCGGGGAGAAGGTCGTCATGTAAGCATAATCTCCAATGCGGTCGTTACCGGTAACCCCGTAGCTGGCGCGCACTTTCAGATCGGAGAACAGGTTGAGACTTTTTACAAATTCCTCATCCCCGATGCGCCAGGCCAAAGATCCCGACGGGAAGTAACCATAACGGTTGTTTTCCCCGAAACGCGACGAGCCATCGCGGCGTATCGTAAATGTTGCCAGGTACTTATCTTTAAAAGCGTAGTTGATACGCCCGTAAGCCGAAGCGATTTTGGTATTGATCTTGTTGCTTGTGGAGGTTACCCTTTCGGTACCTGCCCCCAGGTTATTGTACAGAAATACATCCGAGCTGAAATTCTGGACAGCCGTGTAGTGGTCCTCGTTTTTGTCATCCTGTGTCGAAACCCCCGCAATGGCATTGATCGAATGCGTGCCGAAAGTTTTGATATAGGTAAAATAGCCTTCCACCAGGTTACGCATCGCTGCATTATCCTGCACCGTAGCGCGGCCTTTTACCTTCTCGCCATCGACGAGGTCGCGGGGGAGGTAAGTAC
>CBIHPQ010000181.1:0-13079 GCA_966211825.1 uncultured Dyadobacter sp.
TTAACTACGCATTTCCCGGTGCCACATTCGTAACGGCTCCCGGCGCAGCCCGCCTTTTACGCGGTTTGAATCCCGGTCAGCCGAAGCATAGCGGCCTGGACGTAGTTTCGGGTACGCATTTGCCCGACGCATGGCAGGGCCGCATGATCACCAACGATTTCCGCGCCAACCGCATTAACAGCTTCAAACTGGAAGAGCAGGGTAGTGGTTATGTGTCGAAACAAACGGACGATTTGATGTGGTCGGACAATGTGGCTTTCCGTCCGGTTGATATTAATGTAGGTCCGGATGGCGCTATTTATGTTGCGGATTGGTATAACCCTATCATCCAGCACGGAGAAGTCGATTTCCACGATCCCCGTCGCGACCAGCAGCATGGCCGTATCTGGCGTATTGTCGCCAAGAACCGTCCGCTGGTGAAAAAGCCGCAACTGGCCAAAGCCAGCGTAACAGATTTACTTGAATCATTGAAATTACCCGAAGACTGGACGCGCTTGCAAGCGAAGCAAGTACTGAAAGCCCGCGGCGCGAAAGAAGTGTTGCCTGCTTTGGAAAAATGGGTGGCTGCTTTGGATAAAAATGACGCGAAATATGAGCATAACCTGCTGGAAGCATTATGGTTATACCAAACCCTTGAAACCGTAAACGAACCGTCGGGCGCCGAACCGGTGTTGCTCAATTTGCTGAATGCGAAAAGCCACAATGTGCGTGCGGCTGCATTGCGTGCACTCGCGCTCTGGTACCCGAAAGTTTCCAACACGCCTGCATTGCTCGCGAAAGCGGTAGGCGACGCGCACCCGCAGGTACGCCTGGAAGCGGTGATCGCATTACGTAAGACGAAGACGCCGGAAGCCGCGAAAACCGCCTTGACCGTGCTGGATGCACAGATGGACGAGTTCCTGGACTTTGCATTATGGCAGACGGTTCGCGAGCTGGAACCGGTGTGGGTATCGAAGCTGAAAACAGACCCTAATCTGCTTGGCGATGCGAAAAAGACGGCATATGCATTGAAATCGGCCACCAGCGCAGATGCTGCCGCATTGTTGACGGGTTTATACCAAAAAGGTCAGGTGCCAGAAGAATATCAGAAAGACGTCCTCGCATCGATCGCCCGGCTCGGTCAGCCTGCCGACCTGAATATGCTGCTTGATCTGGCCGTTCAACCCAATAACAAAAATGCTGCCGCTCAATTGGCCGCATTGGAAGAAGCGGGCAGCCAGCGCAAGGTTACCCCGAACAAAAATACCGAGCGCATTGCTTCGCTGATCGGCAACGACGACGAAGCTGTCAGCCTCAGCGCCATCCGCCTGATTGGCCTTTGGAAAATATCTTCATTGAACGACCGGTTGACCAGCCTTATCCAGAGTGGCAACTTGGCTACCAAAAAAGCCGCACTCGGTGCATTGGGCGCCATCGACAAACCGAAGGCCCTGCAACTGGTAACCGAGCTGGCCGGCCCGAAAAATACCCCGGAAGTACGCATCATTGCGGCTTCGCAACTGGCTGGACTGGACGAGAAAGAAGGTGCGCGGGTGAGTGCTGAACTCATGCGCTCGCTGCCGGCCGACACCGACGTTTCTGAGCTCTTCCTGGCATTCATCCCCTCCAACTCGGGCGCCGCGGCACTGGCCGACGCCATTGCTGCGAAGAAAATCCCGGAAGCATTTGCGAAGCGCGGACGTGTGCTCGTGCAGCAGCGTGCCGGCTGGACACGCCAGCTTATCGACGAAATCGCCGCGTTGAAAAAGGCGCTCGAAGATTCAGGAGGCGCAATGCCTGCACCGAAAATGCCGCAGGATCTGGATGACAAAACGATTGAAGGTCTTGCCCAGCTGGCCCGTGAAAAAGGCGATGCTGCAAAAGGAGAGCTCATTTTCCGCAAAGCCGAATCGAGCTGTACAACCTGCCATGCGATCGGCGGAGCGGGTGGATTGATCGGGCCTGATTTGAGCAGTTTGGGCACGAGCTCGCCTGCTGAAACCATTATCCGTTCGATCATCAATCCGAGCGCTTCGATCAAGGAAGGCTACGATCTGAAACGCGTCGTGAAAAAAGACGGCTCCGAGCTGCTGGGTTACCTCGCTTCCGACGGTGCCAACGAAATCGTGATCCGCGACGTGACGGGCAAGGAAGTGTCCATTGCCAAAAGCCAGGTGCAAGTCATGGAGAAAGTACCCGGCTCGCTGATGCCTCCGGGCCTCACCGCCAGCCTCGACCGCGACCAGTTTGTAAACCTGGTTGCCTTCCTGACGAAACTCGGCGAGCCGGGCGACTTCCGCGTACCAGCGACGCGTTATGTACGCAGGTGGGAGGCGATCGAGCTTAGCAAAGACCTGGCGAGCAAGTTTTCCATGGACGGCGGTGCTGTGATTGCCGGCAAAGGTGCAAGGGTCAGTACCGCCCCGATTTATAGCAAAGTCTCCGGAGAACTGCCCGTCGGCGAACTCGCCGAAATGAAAAACGGTGCAGGCAAGCTATTCAGCATCCTGCGTTTCGACATTGAAGCATTGACCAAAGGCAACGTAACCTTTGCATTGAATGAAACCAGCGGCATTACAGCTTACAGCGGCAACAAGCCACTGAAAATCACGAATGGCACTATTACAGCAGATTTCGCCCAGGGCATCCAGCCGATCACGCTTGTAATCGACCGCAGCATCGTGAAAGATGGTGGCTTGAAAGTGGAGTTGAAAGATGTCGCCGGTGGGGCGCAGACGCGGTTGAAGGTGGGGAGGTAGTAGGCATTGAGCATAGTCATCCTGACAAAACAGTTTGGCTATGCCATCTTCCTCCTATAAGAAGATCGTTTGGATTACACTTTCATAGAAAACCTTTTAATAATCGAAGTTGTACTGGGGATAATTAGCCACGAATGAAGCAAAATTTTTGACTGATTTTCAGTATTGAGTTAAGTATGAGGTTCAAATCTGAAAATATGTGTTAGTAATGTGTGAAATTAATAACGTAGAGCCGGAGACTTGGATGGAGTCATTGGAGCGATTCCGAAAGGTTTTTAGTGATGCAGTCGAGCACTCTAAGAAAATAGAGGACGAGGGATATGGTTTATTTACATATTTTGGACCTGAAAGTGTAGACTCGTTACAGGCGCTACAAGATCATATTGGCTTCAACTTGCCGAACTCTCTGAAAGAGTTCTTGCTCACTCATGGTCCCGTACAAATTGGGAGTGAAGGAAGCAAGACATTTTTTGAGATCTATTGTGTCAGAACTAATAAATGCCAGACTTTCAAGAGGTTTTGGGAACGCATTGATGTAGAATTAACAACTCTTTTAACCCCACTTTTTACACTATCGGAAATTGATTATTTAGATCAAACCTATTTCATTTTTGGCGAAGTATTTTTAGGGAGTGACAATCATGAGTACCTGTATGTTTCTAATGAGGGGGTATTTGGGACATTGCTGATTTATCATGATGATGATAGCGGTCCCATTGGAGTGAAGCAGATGATTGAGGGCGGAGGAAATTTATTTGGTAGTCTGAATGAGTTATTCTCCTACTGCATCAATTTAAAAATTGATAGGATTTACGGATGGATTTTGGATCATGACAACCAGTAAAATAGATTCTGAAAGGAGTTGGTTAGCACTAATCGAGCGTTTGAGGTTTGAGAGTGCTCAGTTCTTAGTTAGAAAGTAGCATTATCCATTTGTGATGTTCCCAGCACTCCCAACTTATTCGAGTATCACATTTGTCATTCGGCAGCTCCTCACCCTTTTCGGTTCCAACCTTTTACTCAAAGCCTTCACAATCTAAATAGTAGCTCCAAATTTGCCATTAACAGGGTGTATTGTATGAAAGTTGAGTAATTCAGGTATCCTGTAACCAGTAAATTTCCCTTCGCGGTTGTTTTAATATAGATTAGTCTATTACCAATTTCATCCAATTCCAATACAATCATGCTCAAAAAATTGCTGGCCCTGGCTCTTGTGATCGGAAGCGCGGTTACAGCGCATGCGCAGCAGTTCAAGGCGTTGCTTTTTACCAAAACTGCTGGTTTTCACCATGTCTCCATTCACGAAGGTGTGACAGGGATCAGAAACCTGGCGTCGAGGCATAATTTCTCTGTCGATTGGCAGGAGAATGCCGACGTTTTTAACGACAAAAGTCTGGCTAACTATTCGGTAGTGATTTTCCTGAATACGACCGGCGATATCCTGAACGATGCGCAACAGGCGGCACTTGAAAAGTTCATCAAGAGTGGCAAAGGCTGGGTAGGCATCCACGCCGCGGCCGATACGGAATACGACTGGCCCTGGTACGGCAAGTTGGTAGGCGCCTATTTCAAAACCCACCCCGCGCAACAAACGGCTTTCCTGGACGTAAAAGACAGCAACTTCCCCGGCCTCGAACGTTTCCCTAAACGCATGTTGTGGACCGACGAATGGTACGAATACAAAAAGCCATTGAACGCCGACGACCTGAAAGTGCTCATCACGATCGACGAAAAGACCTACGATCCTAAAACCAGCCAGGGAACCGGCATGGGCGACCACCCAATGGCCTGGTACCACAACTACGACGGCGGCCGCGCATTTTACACGGGCCTCGGTCACATCGGATTGGTATATTCGGATCAATCGTTTTTGGATCACCTTTATGGTGGCATCTATTGGGCAGCGACAGGAAAAGGTTTGAAATAGGCAAGACCGATACCTGAAAGGCCGCACGACAGGCCGCAGAGCGACCACCTGTTTGTAGCCGAAGTCGTGCCAAATAACCGTTTCAGCTCCGTAGGAGCTTCCTGATGCATGATGGCAAAGGAAGCTCCTACGGAGCTGAAATCGTTTTAATTGAACCCTGTTGCTACAAACAGGGAACCGCGCTGCGGTTTATTTTTGAGAAAACAGCTTGATTGTGTAGTCAAGTAATGCGGTATCACCGATTTTCCCGTGGCCGGGTATGACCACTTTCACATCGGGATATTGCTGTTTGATTTTCGTCACTGTGGCTGACCACGCCTGCACATTGGCATCCGCCAAATTGCCTTTTGTTGCATCAATTTCCTTAATGAGGCAGCCGCCGAACATGACCTTTTCGTCGGGGAAATAGCCGATGATATTGTCTCTCGTATGGCCTTCACCGTAAAATGCTGCTAGGACCGCCTTTTTGCCCACTTTCAGGTCCAGCTTGTTATCAAAACCTTTCTGAGGAACCGGAAACTTATGCTCTTTATCGAGTGCAATCGTTTTGTTAGTCGCATATGAAGGAATTCCGTGCTCGTGAAACGCCTTTAAACCGCCCACGCAATCCTCATGAAAATGCGTTGCGATGACTGCTTTTACCTTGCATTTTAAACTATCTTCCACCCACCGGATCACCTTTTGCGAAGTAGCATCGTCTACCGGTGTATCGAAAATCACCGCTTCGTCGCCATCGAAAACAATCAGGCCGTTGCAGGGCACTTTGCCAAAGCTTTCGGTTTGAAGGTAGGTCAGGTGCGTGTAGGCATGGTCGGCGACTTTTTGGATGATGAGGTCGTCGGTGGAGAAGCTTTTGTCGGGTGTTTGGGCGTGCAGGTACGTATATGCGAGCGGAAGCAGGCAAGCGAGAAGGAGTTTCTTCATAGGTTAATAGGTGAATAGAAGTGATAGTAAAAGTGGATAGCAAGATAAAGGAAATTACTATATTTGAATACCTAACCTTTGAAAGGATGACGAAACAGGCGATCCTGGTACATTTTTCACTTACCAATTGAAGGCGGCAAATACTTCCAGACACAAAACCTATGCAAACACTCGGAACTATCCTCGTCGCCCTCGTCGCGCTGGAACACCTTTACATTCTCTACATAGAAATGTTTGCCTGGGAAACCAAAGGCAAGGAGACTTTCAAAGGCTCCCTCGCACCGGAGCTATTCAAACCTACCAAAACACTGGCTGCAAACCAGGGTCTTTATAACGGCTTTCTTGCTACGGGCCTGATTTGGTCGCTGTTTATTGAGGAGCATCACTGGCGGTTTCATATTCAGATTTTCTTTCTCACATGCATAATCGTCGCGGGGATTTACGGGGCTGTGACGGCTAGCAAGAAGATATTTTACGTGCAGGCGTTACCGGCGATTGTAGCTTTGGTGGTGTTGCATTTTTGAAGAAGACGGCACATGCTGCTATGAACGATCTTGCCTAAAATTTCCTTATATTCGGGTAAACAGAAAGGCTATGAGGACATTGAATGTTTCAATTTCAGAAAATGAGTACAAACGACTAGGCTTGAAAGACGAAAGCCTCACTTTTTCGGAGCTTTTCAATTTGGTCAGCAGAGATCTGATACGCCAAAATCTCGAAAGGTCTGTTGAGTTAGCAGAAAAATTGGGTCTGTCGGATATGACGATGGACGAAATCACCGAGGAGGTGAAAGCTGTACGCACACATGCAAAAAGTAATCATTGATACAAATGTCTTTGTATCAGCACTTATTCAAAGAAGTTACCCCTATTTAATTGTCCGTGATCTCTTCATCGAAGAGAGAATTCAACTTTGTATCTCCGACGAATTACTGGCAGAGTACTATGAAGTTCTGTCGCGACCTAAGTTTAGTGGGTTCCCGGATTTCTTCATACGGGCGGAAGGGCTTTTGGCAGATATCAATAGAAGAGGCTTAAAATATTATCCCACGACGAAGATTAATCTTATTTCTGATCAAGATGATAATAAGATACTGGAATTGGCTTCGGAGTGCCAAGCCGATTTTATAGTCACTGGAAATACAAATGACTTTACGTTTTCGGAGTACAATGGTACGCGGATTTTAACTCCCAGGGAATATTGGGAGGAAACAACAACCGAGTGACTTCATTAAATCGGCTGAAATCAGGAAATAATCTTCAACCCCATCCCATAAGAATCTGCCTCGCCACGCACGATTTTGAAATGGTTGATGAGAATAAAGACGGTGTTCAGAAACGATAATACGAACACAAAACAAACCACCAGCAGTGGGTTTAGGATAAAACGGCCTGCGAAGAGCGAGAAGATCATGGCGATGGCCAGACCATAGACAATAATCGACCAGGTGATCTGGAAGTTCAGGATGCGCTTGCCAAGTTCCATCACGCCGGCGACGCGGTGGCGGTTGTAGAGCCATAAGCCAAGTGGGATCAGGACATTGCCGAACGGCACGAGCCAGAAGCCCAATGCGGATATGTTCAGGATTTTGAGGAGTGTGGTGTCTTCGGCAAGGGTCGGGGTGAGGCTTTCTATGGGCACGTCGAGCGCCTGGGCGAGGAGCCGGAGCGTCTCGCCGCGCGGGATGGTGTCGCCCGCTTCGATGCGTTGCAATGTGCGCAGGTTAATGCGGGCATTTTCAGCCAGACTTTCTTGCGAGAGCCCTTTCGCCCGTCTAAGCGTTTTGATTTGTTCAGAGATGTATAGCTTGCTCATATTGAAGTAGTTTTGAACAAATTTACCGATTTGGGAGCGGGAATGGTAGCGGCATTTTTACGGCATTTGTGTGTAGTGGCATATTATCCGGTATTGTCCCGCATTGTTTCCGTTCGTTTACTATATTTAGCCCTATCAAAAAACCTTTTCACTCCGTTCCCATGCGACACCTTTTCAAAAAGACATTCATTCCCATATTATTCTCAACCCTCGCCGCAGTGCCATCGGAAGCCCAGCAACTCATGGGCTTCGGGACGGAGGCGGCCAAGAAGGAACTAGACCTAGAAACAACCTTCGACAAACACCTCCAAGCCAATAACCTCCGCGACTGGATGAAGCGGATGACCGCCTACCCGCATCAGCTCGGCTCGGCATATGGCCTCAATAATGCCCTTTTCCTGCGTGATAAGCTCACTTCATGGGGTTTTGAGGCGCGGCTCGATACGGTACATGTGCTTTTCCCGACGCCCAAAGTGCGCATTCTCGAACTCACCGAGCCGACCAAATTCAAAGCTGCATTAACTGAAAAACCATTAAAAGAAGACGGAACTTCCGCGCAGACGAAAGACGTGCTGCCGCCTTACCATGCCTTTTCGGCCAATGGCGATGTGACAGCCGAGCTCGTGTTTGTGAATTATGGCGTGCCCGATGATTATGAGGAGCTCGCCAGGCTCGGAGTGGATGTGAAGGGCAAGATCGTGATCGCGAAATATGGCGGGTCGTGGCGTGGTATCAAACCCAAAGTGGCTTACGAGCATGGGGCGATTGGCTGCATTATCTATTCCGATCCGAAAGAGGATGGCTATTTCCAGGGTGACGTATATCCCAAAGGGGCATTTAAAAATGAGTCGGGCGTGCAGCGTGGGTCGGTGGTGGATTTGCCGCTCGCGCCGGGTGATCCGCTGACGAACGGTTTTGTGGCCGATGCTGAGCATAAGCGGCTGTCGGTGGAAGAGGCGCCGGCGATGATGAAGATCCCCGTGCTGCCGATTTCGTATGGCGATGCATTGCCGTTGCTCAAAGCATTGGGCGGTCAGGTGGCGCCTGCGATGTGGCGGGGCGCGTTGCCGATTACCTACCACGTCGGCCCGGGGCCGGCGAAGGTGCATTTGAAACTGGAATTCAATTTCGATATCGTGCCCTGTTACAATGTGATCGCGACGCTGAAAGGCAGCGAGTTTCCCGATCAATGGGTAATCCGCGGGAACCACCACGACGCATGGGTGTTTGGCGCGGCCGATCCCGTGAGCGGGGCCGTAGCCGAGCTCGAAGAGGCGCGGGCATTGGGCGAGTTGGTGAAAACGGGCTGGAAACCAAAGCGTACCATCGTCTATTGCTGGTGGGACGGCGAGGAGCCGGGTTTGCTGGGCTCGACGGAATGGGTGGAAAAATATCAGTCTATTTTAAAGGAAAAGGCTGTTGTTTACCTCAATTCCGATGGTAATGGCCGTGGATACCTGGGCGCAGGCGGGTCGCATACGCTCGAAAAATTTGTGAACCAGGTGGGCCGCGACGTCACCGATCCCGAGAAAGGCACGAGTGTGATCGACCGCCTGCGCTCGCGCACGATCCTGAACGGCAGTCCGACCGCCAAACAGGAGGCCCGCACCCGCGCCGACCTTCGCATTGGCGCACTCGGTTCCGGTTCCGACTATACGCCGTTTATCCAGCACCTCGGCATCGCCTCGCTCAACATCGGTTATGGCGGCGAAGATGCCGGCGGCGATTACCATTCCATTTTCGATTCGTACGACCATTACACCCGCTTCAAGGACGGTGAATTCGTGTATGGCGTAGCGCTCGCCAAAACCATGGGCCGCTCCGTACTCCGTTTCGCCAATGCGGATGTGCTGCCGTTCGATTTCAGCAACTTCGCCAACACGGTGCAGGTTTATGCTTCCGAAGTAAAAAAGGAGCTCGAAGCCGCGCGCACGAAGGCCGAAGACCACAACAAAACCCTCGCCGAAGGCCGCTTCGAAGCCGCCGCCGACCCGAAAGACCCATTCGTGAAGCCAACCCCGATGTCGGTAGCCCCATACCTCAACTTCGCGCCGCTGGATAATGCATTGGTGGCATTGGAACAAAGCGCCAAAGCCTACGCTTCGGCTTCTGCAAAACTCGCTTCGCTTCCTGCGGATAAGTTGAAGGAGTTGAATGAAATTTTATATAAAACTGAAAGGAAGCTAATTCATGCGGATGGGTTGCCGCGTCGGCCCTGGTACCGGCATCAGATTTATGCCCCGGGGTTTTATACGGGGTATGGGGTGGAGACTTTGCCGATGATCCGGGAGGCGATTGAGCAGAAGAATTGGAAGGAGGCTGAGGAGGGGATTTTGCGGATTAGTGGGGTTTTGGAGGGGTTTGTGCGGGAGGTTGAGCGGGCGATTGCAACCGGATACTGAGTGGTTTGTATTGAGCTTGTTTTTATTGCACCGCAAGAAATATACTTTATGCCATATTCGCTATTTTAGTGTGAGGAAAAGACAATCGGTAACATGGTAGAGAGCAAATAGAAGGTAATATGCCGAGAATATAGAGCTCCGGGTGTTGTAGATATTATTAGTCAGACGTGCTGGAAAATGAGAATGTCTATTATTGAAAAATGGACTTTTGAATTTATGCGAGTAGGTAGTTTTATCGAAGTGAGTGCTTTTGATAAAAAACCTTCCTTACTATACTACATTGCCAAAATGAATTCGCTCAATATTCTGCATCTGTCTGATTTACACATCGGAAATTTTCGCTACGACAATCCGGCTACTCTCGCAATCCGAGTCGCTAATACATTAGCTGACAGGGGGCGCAAGGTAGATGTAGTGGTTGTTAGCGGAGATATATTTGACGGGTTAAGCAGCACTGCTTCAAACGACATAATAGTCGCTCTGAAATTCTTTGAAACTTTGATAAATCAGATAAATATCAAGGAACTATGTCCAAGGTTCTTCTCCCGGGGTGACGTTATATTTGTGCCAGGAAACCATGATATTGTAAGGGAGAAAGCTAATCAATATGAAAAATATGACTCATTTATAAGTGAATTTTATCAGGGACAGACGATAGCCAACCTCCACATAGTAGACATACATAATTTTATTTACGAGATTCCAGGGAAAAAAATAGTGATTTTAGGCTTTAACTCATGTAAAGTTGAAGTAGAGCAAGTTAAAAAAGAGGAGCTTAGGTGGATTGACAAGATTGAGTTAGATGAATTTGACAACCCAAGCACTATTAGAAGTCAGATTGTCCAATATTTAGAAAAGAATCAGAAATGGGATGATTATGGGTATGTTGATCCCGTAGAAATGGACAATGTATTTACTCAACTTCGGAAAAAAGTCCCTAGCTATAATGATTATAACCTAGTAGCAACATTCCATCATCATTTCTATCCTTTCCCAGAAATAGTAAATAAAAGACCAGATGCTAGCTTTATTAGAAATTATACGGTAGTTCTTGATCAATTTCAGCGACATAAAGTTAAAATTGTCTTACACGGGCATAAACACCTAGCAATTCAACGAGCTATTACAGATAACAAGTTCTTTGATGATCCAGAATCAGTAATATATGTTTTATCAGCGGGCAGTATTGGACACAGACACGTGTACAATCCATCCTTTCAATGGGTTAGGATTTTCGATCGACACTATTCAATGCTGGCCGATGTTGAGAGGTATGACTTTAAAGATGAGGAGCTTGATGTAGTCAAATATTTCTCACTTCCTCCCAAAATTAAAGACGAAAAGGTAAGCTCCGTACGCTTAATAGACTCCCTTCGAAATGAAGCTCCTGATCTGTTTCAAAGATATGAAAATGTTACTGATAGCTTCGAGCAGGTGACTCAAGATAATAAAATATCAAAAGTAATAGAGCTAATAGGTGACATATTTACAATGTTTGATGATATAAAAATTGAACTTAGAAAAACTCCGAAGATTAATTTTTTAATACTTATATCGATAAATTTTAGAGTAATATACCTCAGGAATAAATACTTTCCAGAAGAGCGATTGGATTTTCTTTTAACCACATTGAAAAACGAAGTATCTATCGTATTTGCTGATCCTGAGTATTCGAAAACATTAATCGAATTCCTTTCTTCAAGTAACAACATAGACTTAGATAAAAGGTACAACCAAATAATTAAGAACGTTGCTAGTTCTGATAAGCGGATAGGTGCATACTGTTCAATATCATTGTTTTTGACAGACTTGTACTTAAATATTAGTAGCTATGGAGAATTTTACTTTGAAAAGGAGAGGCTTAACCATAAAATTAATATTCAATTAGTGGCGAAGTCGTTTTATGCAAGTATTCCGACAGATTCTATTTCTATTGGAGCTGATATTGACCGTCGAGCTGTTATACTAAATTTCAAATCAAAGGACCCGACGGTTCACAAAGTAGCTGTATTGATTATTAAGGACTTCGAAATGCGGCTTGATAAATTTGAGGAGAGTTTGAAGGAGATAAAACTTAAATTGTATTACCTTATTCCAAAAATTCAGCCTGACAAATACGATTTAGAGAATTTTCATTTTGATGCATATATCCCGACTCTCCTGCCATTGCTAACCGGCGATAACCTGTATAAGTCGAAGGAGGTTTTTATTAGAGAACTTGTCCAAAATTCGATAGATGCGAGTCTCTTGAGACGAACTATGTTTCCATTGGAGGATTTTTCTACTGACATTACGATAGTTCTTGGTATTGAGGAGCGCATTGGTGGTCAGGTTAAATTTTTCAAGATAATAGACAATGGAGTAGGGATGTCGAAATTTACAATTGAGAGGTACTTTACGAGTATTGGGCGAAGTTACTACGTGTCTGAAGAGTTTGATGAATTGAAAAAGGACAGGGATTTAAGATATGATGCAATCAGCAACTTTGGCATTGGGTTTCTCTCGTCGTTTATGGTTTGCCGCGAAGTCATGGTGAAAACTAAAAGTGTTTTTGGTGATGAAGATTACGAGGCCCTTGAAATAGAAATACCTAACTACGACGGATGTTTCTTCATTAGAAAAGCGGAAAAGGAAACAATTGGGACTGAAATTACCCTTTTTGAGGATGAGCGGGCGCTATTTGACTTTAAAAAATTTGCAGACTACATCAAAAAGAATCTCTCGGGGCTGCCCGTAAAAATAGATTTTCGAAGAAGTGATGGTTCGTCGGGTAGCTTTAAGTTACCGGCATTTAAAGTGCAAAAGGCAATGCTGAAAATAGCTCAGAATAATACAGATCTTATGTTCTTCGTGCCTTTTTCTGAGCTTGATAAATCACCATCTAAACTTGGTTGGTCAGAATTGCAGAATAACCAATTCAGTTCTCAGCACCATTTTGGAATCTGGTTTAATTTTTCAAAAATCTATTCTGACCGAAATGGGAAGAGGCCATGGGTGACATGCCTCAACCAAGGGCTGGACATATCTAATTTGTATATACCGTTTGATATTTTGTCGGAAGATGCTCTTCCAAGTATGTTGGTCAATTATCCAAGTTCGTTTATTCAATTAGATGTTTCTCGGGAGAAGATAATTAAGCTCAAAGAAGGTGTTGAGTTGAATCGTGTTCCAGACTACCTCAGTAATCAGGTAGCGGACTTTCTTAGTTCCGAAAGTGATTTGTTGGAGAAGACGAGACTTAGCGACCTATATGTGATCGGTCATATACTGATT
>CBIHPQ010000182.1:0-13009 GCA_966211825.1 uncultured Dyadobacter sp.
TTGCCCCGGGCGCGGCGGCCCTTCCGTTCTGGCCGCCCTGATTTTGCGCAAAACTGATTGTGCCAGCTGCCAGCAGAACAGCCAATGCATAGAATCTCAACTTCATAGGATTCGGGTTATGGATGAATATTTAAATACTATTTCACTTGCTCCGCTTGAAGCAGGAACACTTCCGACCGGTAATCGCCGGTCTTGTTCAACATTAACTTACCCCTGATTTTCACGGGTTTATCGGTGTACCCGAGCTCCTTCACCATTTTGACCTCCACCATCGACGGAATGTCGCCCTGTCCGCAATAGGGGCATTGGTCCATGGGCACCACGGCGAGCATAAATTCCTTGTGGTTCAGGTCGGCGTTGATGGGGATCATGTAACCGGGTAATTCAACGGCCTTGTTTTGCAGCGCTTCCAGTCGCGCCGGAAACGCCGGGACCATCTTGAAGCCGGCGTTTTTCTTGTAGGTGCGCTGTGCAATGAGTTTCCAGGTGCCGTTCATCAGTGGGATATGCGCCGGCGGCTGGGCCGTACCGGCGTATCCCGACAGCAAGCAAATCAACAGCAGCCATTCTTTTTTCGTAAAAATCATTTTAAATTTTCGACATGGTTTCAGAAATATCCGTCCGGTAGGCCCGTAATGCGGGCAGTAATGCCGCCAATAGCCCTATCAAAAGGCCCGCACCGGCGAGCAAGGTTTCTTCGGGTAAAAACACGAGGCCGTCCAGTCGGGCCTGCGGCGAGCCTTGCCAGTACCCAATGCATTGCAGCGCCCCGTGGCCAAGCAATATACCCACCAGCGACCCGAATGTGGTGAGCAATGCGCCTTCCAGCATGATCATCGAAAAAATGGCCCTCCGCGACGCGCCCATTACGCGCATAACCGCCAGGTCGTACACGCGCTCACGCAGGGAGTTGTAGAGGCTCACAAAAACGCTTACACCAGCCAGCAGCATCAATGCGACCGCGAACCAGCGCACCGCCCCCACACCCACGCCCAGCAATGCGAAGAGCCGCGCACTTTCCCTGGCCGGAGAGGCCGCCTGCATGGAGGTCGAGCGGTTGATCATCGCGGGCAGCGCCACCATTGCCATCCGGCTCCGGTATTGCAGCAGGAGGGAGGTGATTTCGCGTTTCCCATGCGCACCGTGCATTTCCCAAATGCTTTCCAGGCCCGTGAGCACGAGGTGATCTGCGACATTTCCCTTCTTTTTCAAAATGCCGGTAACAGTGTAAGGATGCTCGGCGTGAATGTCCTCGTCCGACGACAGCCCATGCGAACCGTAAATGCGGTCGCCGGTTTTCAGCTTCCGGGCGTTTGCTACCTCCGCGCCGATGACGACCTCGAATTCCTTCGCCCAAAAACGCCCCGCGGCGAGTTCCACGCCATGCAGGCCCACATAACCCGTATCTGTCCCCACAATGCGGAAACCGGCATAATTGTCACCCAATGCAAGTGGAACAGCCTTTTTCACCATTGGATTTGCTGCCAGCAAACGAGCATCTTCTTCGCTGATATTGCCCGTGGGGAAATCAATGAAGTAAATGCTGCTCAGTATCAGTTGCAACGGACTTCCTTTCGCGCCTGCCACGAGGTCCACTCCTTTGGCATTGGCGCGCAGCCGGTCGCCCACCTGGCTCATTCCGAGCAGGAGCATCGCCAGCATGCCCGTACCGAACGCGATGAGCATCAGGTTCAATGCGAGGGTGAGCGGGTTGTTTTTAATATTTTTCCAACTGATCTGAAATGCGTTCATGGGAAAGTTCTAACATTAATTACTTGAAAAAAGAGTCCTTAACCCGGTCGTCGTGCGTGGAAATGACGAGCGTGGAGCCTTGCGACGCAGCCAGTTCCGTAAGCAAGCGGATGACCGCATCGGCATTGCGGTTATCGAGGCTGCTGGTAGGCTCGTCGGCCAGTAGCAATGCGGGCCGGTTCACGAGCGCCCGGGCGATACCCACCCGTTGCGCCTGGCCCTGGCTCAGTTCGTGGGCATAGCTGCGTCGTTTGTGATCTACACCCAATGCATTCAGCACTTCGCGGATTCGAAACGGGTCTTTGGCCACCCCGGCAGAACTTTGCGCCAGTTGCAGGTTTTCTTCCACCGTGAGGCGCCGGATCAAATGCGGCTGTTGGAAAACAATACCGATATGCTGCCCGCGGAACCGGTCGAGCTGCCGGGCTGGGAGGGAGTAGAGATCCGTTGCATTGACGATTACCTTGCCTGTCAAAGGTTTCAGCAAACCACCCAGCATATGCAGCAGCGTCGTCTTGCCACTGCCCGATTCACCGATCAACAGCCACTGCTCTCCCTTGCCGACCGTCCAGTCGGGGAAGCGCAACGTGGCGCCGGTCGCAAAGGTTTTGGTCAGGTTGGCGATTTGGAGCATGGTATGTTTGGCCAGGGGCCGTCCGGTTTAGTCAGTTGTTGTCAGGTTTAAAACCAATCACTTCCCCGTCCCGCCAGCCTCCCGCACCGTCGGGTACTTGATGCCCAACTGTTCGAGGTAGGTGGCGTATTTTGTCGGGTCGTAGTAGTATTTCTTCATTTCCGGCCGGAATTCGGTCATGATCTTTTCGTTGAGATGGATCGCCGGCTTGTCGGTCGCCGAAATGAGGGCTTTGTATTTGACGTCTTTGGTTTGCACATTATTGAAATATTCCCAGGCATAGCGGAGCACCTCGGGCTTTACCAGCAGGTCGAGCAATGTCATAGCCTCCACTTTCGCCCCGGCGGTAACGCCTTTGTGGGCGATGGGCGTGGCCATGGCAATCGCGTTCGCCCAGTGGTGGCCCGGGAGGCCGGGAATATTGGCCGGGTAGCGCAGTACTACCGTCGGCAGGTTCCAGGAAATGTCGGCGATGTCGTCGGAACCGCCGCCGCCGGTGTTAGGCGTGGCCGAGGGTTTGGTGAGCTGGCTCAATGTCGTGGCAAGGCCATTTGTTTCGAGCGCGCCGCCTTCCGGATTTTGCATTTCCTTCTGGGCCGCCTTCGCAAGTACCTGGTCGTCTTCCGACCATTTCGGCAGGCCTACCCGCTTGATATTCTCGTACATTGTTTCGGCAATGGCCTGGTTGAAATGCCCCGGCCATGCGCTGCCGAGCACCTCGTAGGTCATTTTCGTTTCGGTCATCTGCGCTGCGCCTTCGGCAATGCGGATGCCATCTTTAAACATTTGCGTGATTTTCGGATACGTCCGCTCGCGGAAATAATACCATACCGACGCTTTGGAAGGCACCACATTGGGCTGGTCGCCGCCGTCCTTGATCACGTAATGCGACCGCTGGGTGGTTTCCATATGCTCGCGGTGGAAGTTCCAGCCAATATTCATCAGCTCCACGGCGTCGAGCGCACTCTTCCCGCGCCACGGCGCCGCGCCTGCGTGGGAGGCTTGTCCCTCAAAATTGAACTGTACCGACACCATTCCGTTGTTCCCGCCATCGCCATACGATACCGAGAGGTTATTGGCCACGTGGGTGAAAATGCAGGCATCCACATTTTTGAAAAACCCGTCGCGGACGTAATAGGCCTTGGTACCCAGCTGCTCCTCGGCCACACCCGGCCAGAGCATAATGGTACCCGGTATTTTTTCACGTTCCATGATCTTTTTCAATGCGAGCACGGCAGTAATGTTCAGCGGCTGGCCGGAGTTATGGCCCTCGCCGTGGCCCGGGGCTCCCTCTATAATAGGATCGTGGTAGGCGACACCCGGTTTCTGCGAAGCTTTTGGAATACAATCAATATCACTGCCTACGGCGATAACCGGCTTTCCCGAGCCCCATTTGGCCGTCCAGGCCGTGGGAATACCGGCGATGCCCTGCTCGATGGTGAAGCCGTTTTTCTTCAATATATCCGTCAGGTATTTCGAAGTTTCGAATTCCTGGAAGCCCAGCTCGCCGAAACTGAATACCATGTCCACCATTTCCTGGGTAAATTTCTGCTGGCCGTCGATCTCTTTGGCCATTTCTGTTTTCAGCGCGTCAATTTTGCTGGGGCTCATCTTGACCTGCGCCGTCGTTTTCACGGGCAACGCCATCATTGCGCCTGCCGCACAGCCCACTCCCCAACGCCGTATTCTCCGGAACAAACCATTTGTTTTTGAAAGCATATCTGGAACCGTTTAAATGTAAAGCCTATTTGCCTGATCCTGAACTCTTTTCATCGCGCACCGCCGGATCTTTCACCGTCGGGTACTTAATACCTAACTGTTCGAGATAGGTCGGGTATTTGGCAGGATCGTAATAATATTTCTTCATCTCCGGCCGGAACTCCTCCATGATCTTTTTATTAAGATGCACAGCCGGTTTGTCGGTTTTAGAAATAAGGGCTGTGTACTTGGTATCCTTGGTTTGCACTTCATTGAAATACTTCCAGGCATTGGTCAGGATTTCGGGCTTTACGAACAGGTCGAGCAGCGTCATCGCCTCCGCTTTGGCGCCCGCGGTAACGCCTTTGTGGGCGATAGGCGTGGCCATGGCAATGGCGTTGGCCCAGTGGTGGCCGGGCAGGCCGGGGATGTTGGCAGGATATCCGAGGACAATGGTCGGTAAATTCCAGGAAATGTCGGCAATATCATCCGACCCTCCACCGCCCGACGACGCGGTCGCCATGGGCTTTCTCAACTGGCTCAGCGAAGTGCTCAAACCGTCGTTCGCGCGCTCGCCGCCGAAGCCGGTGGCGGGGCTTTCTACCTCTTTCTGCAATGCACGGGCCAGTTTCTGATCGGCGTCGTCCCATTGAGGGAGGCCTACGCTCTTGATATTCTCGTACATCGCCTCGGCAATGGGCTGGTTCATATGCCCCGGCCACGCGCTGCCGAGGACTTCGTAGCTCATTTTCGTCCCGGTCATTTTTGCGGCTGCTTCGGCAATGCGGATGCCGTCCTTGTACATCTGCGTGATTTTCGGATAGCTTCTTTCGCGGAAGTAATACCATACCGACGCCTTTGAAGGCACCACATTGGGCTGGTCGCCGCCGTCGGTGATCACGTAGTGCGAGCGCTGGGTGGTTTCCATATGCTCGCGGTGGTAATTCCAACCGATATTCATGAGTTCAACGGCGTCCAATGCACTCTTCCCGCGCCAGGGCGCGCCACCTGCGTGCGAGGCCTGGCCTTCGAAATCGAAGCGGACGGATATCATGCCATTGCCGCCGCCATCGCCGTAAGAGGTGCCGAGGTTGCTGCTTACATGGGTGAAAATGCAGGCATCCACGTCTTTGAAATAGCCGTCACGGACAAAATAGGCCTTAGTAGCAAGCTGCTCCTCCGCCACGCCCGGCCAAAGCATAATGGTACCGGGGATCTTCTCGCGTTCCATGATTTTTTTCAATGCGAGTACGGCCGTCACATTCAGCGGCTGACCGGAATTATGGCCCTCGCCATGACCTGGTGCGCCTTCGATAATAGGGTCATGGTAGGCGACGCCCGGCTTCTGGGATGCTTTTGGAATACAATCGATATCACTGCCGACTGCGATAATGGGTTTCCCCGAGCCCCATTTGGCCGTCCAGGCAGTAGGGATGCCCGAAATGCCCTGTTCGATCTTAAATCCGTTCTTTTGGAGAATGTCCGTCAGGTATTTCGAAGTTTCCACTTCCTGAAAGCCCAGCTCACCGAAGCTGAATATCATATCCACCATTTCCTGGGTGAATTTTTTTTGCCCGTCGATGTCCTTGGCCATTTCGGTTTTGAGGGCGTCGATTTTGGCGGGCGTGAGTTTTACCTGCGCGCTTGCGAGGCTGGGGAGCAGCATGATTGCCGCCAGATAGCTGAGTATTTTTGCAGATTTATTCATGGGATTTTGGGTTAGAGTACCGGCCTTCGACTGCGCTCAGGCTGACAATGCTTGCGTCAGGTTGACAATGCTTGTGTCAGGCTGACAATGCTTGTGTTAGGCTGACAATGCTTGCGTCAGGCTGACAATGCTTGCGTCAGGCTGACAATGCTTGTGTCAGGCTGAGCGCAGTCGAAGCCCCGGTACTAAATCAGTTTATTGGTTGACAGTTCCGCATTCGGGATCGGGAAAATGTATTCCGGCTGGGTCGGGGCGATGGATGGCGCCGAGAGGCCGCCGCTGCCTTTGGCCGGGATCGTGAGCATGTTGCGGAGCAGATCGTTTGAGCGCAGGCCTTCTCCCAGCAACTCGATGCGCCGTTCGAGCCAGATCGTTTTCACCAACGCATCGGCGGTCGCAATGTCGGCGGCGGGAAATGCATACGATGCATCCGAACGAATCCGTACGGCTTTCAGTAACGCAGCGGATTTTTCGAGATCGCCCGTTTTGGCCAGGGCCTCGGCGTAGTTCAGCAACACTTCGGCATAGCGGAGCAGCGGCACGTAGTCGAGGGTAGGGTTGGTCTGGTTGTATTTCTTCAAATACGTAAGCCCGCCCGCAACGCGTGTGAATGCCGTTTTCCGGACATCGGTAGCGGGCCAGGAAGTTTCGCCCAGGATGCCCGTGGGGTTCAGGTTGTATTCCAAATTCAGATTGTACTCATATGCGAGCGAGTTCTGGCCGCTTACCAGGTTCAGGGCGGTCATCGGCATGGAAAATATCGACTCGGTAGTTGCATAATCCGTGAAAAACACGGTGGTAATATTGGATTGCAGCTCGTGCTTCACGCCCGCAGGCGCGCTGAACGGTGCCGCGTCGGACACGATCTTCTTCGCTTCGGATACCGTCTTGGCATAATCGCCCATAGTGAGGTAAACCCGTGTTTTCAGGGCAATAGCCGTGTTTTTGTGGGCGCGGGTCGTGTTTAGCAATGCCGTCGGATAGTTGGCGGGCAAGCCGGTTTCGGCTTCATCTAGGTCTTTCAGTATTTGTGCGTACACCTCCGCCACCGTGCTGCGCGCCAGGTCGTTGTTGGCCGGTGTGCTTTCGCCCTGCATGCGTAATGGAATGCCCGGCGAGGCCCCCTTATCCTTTACATACGGCTGCGCATAACGGGTTATCAGCCCGAAATAGCAGAATGCCCGCACGAATTTCGCTTCGGCAATGTACTGCGCGGACGTTGCGGCATCGACCACATCGGGATGCTTCGGGAGACCGTCGATGAGGAGGTTGGCCGAATTGATAGCCGTATAGGAGGTTCCCCAGGCCGAAGACGCGTCGTTGGAGCCCGAAGTGACGGTATGGCTCCACGCGTCGTAACCGGTAAAGACGTTCTGCGTACGGTTAATGAACTCCTCGCCCCGGATGTCTGCCAGCATCAGGTATCGACCGCCGTACAGACTGCCGTTTTTCATCGCGCCGTAAAGCCCATTCACCTGCCCCAGCACACGGGCAGGCGTATCGAAAATGTAGGCATCCTGCAAGGCAATGTTCGGTACCGGGTTGAGCAGTTCCTTTTCATTGCAGGAAGTCATGAGGGCCGTCATGGGCAACGCCAGGCAGGCCAGCCGGAAAAGCAGGGTGTTCACAGGCTTCATAGGAGTGTTTTTAAATCTATTTTTCATGATCAGAAACCGAGGTTTAAACCAAATGTGAATGTGCGGCCCTGCGGAATGGAGTTTTTCTCCACGCCCGGGGTGGTGTTGGAATTACCATTGACCGAAATTTCGGGATCGGTACCGGTGTATTTGGTGAGGATAAATGCATTGAAAACCTGCGCATACAACCGCACCGAGCTCAATCCCAGCCTGCTCAATACCGGCCCGGGCACGCGGTAACCCAGTGAAACGGACTGCAATCTCAAAAAATCACCTTTTTCTGCATTCTCGGAAATCGGCCACGAAGAGCCATTCGAAAGCAGGTCGCCGTACACGACGCGCGGGATGTTGGTTACCTGGCCAGGCGTGGTCCAGCGGTCGAGTACCTCGGTGGTGTTGTTCCAGAAACGCTGGTCGCGCCAGGTACCTTTGGTGCCGTTCATCACGAGGTTGCCGCCGGAATAGGTAAAGTTCACGCCCAGGTCCCATTGCCCGTATTTGACATTATTGATAAAACCGCCATAATACGTAGGCAGCGCATTGCCGAGCAGGTAGTAGTCGTCCACGGCGATAGCAGGTGCGGGAGAGCCGTCCAGGTAAGTCCAGCGGCTGCCCCCCGCAGGTACCACGTGGCTGTACTGCACACGCTCGCCCGCCTTGTTGATGAAGATGCGTTGGCCGTTTTCGGGATTCACACCGTCCGTTTTCGCCCCATACAAGCTCCCTACCGAGTAGCCAACGCGTGTAATGTTGGTCGCCTCCGCTGCCGTGGAAGTGGTTCCTACCAGCTCGGTTCCCTGCCCGTACAGCTCGGTGACCTTGTTTTTGTTATGTGTAAAATTGAGACTCGCATTCCAGCTGAGCTTGCCTTTGCGGATGATGTTGGCATTCAGGCCCAGCTCGATCCCGTGGTTGTACATAGCGCCGATGTTCATGAAAATCGCGTCGCCCGGGATACCTTTTGAGGGCGATTGGGGTACATTGAGGATCAGCCCGTTGACGCTGTTGGCGTAATAGGTCGCTTCGAGGGTAATGCGGTCGTTGAGGAAGCTGACGTCGGCGCCCACGTTGGTCTGGTTGCTCGTTTCCCAGCCCAGGTCGGGATTGCCGCCCTGGCTGAAATTCCATGTAGGCACAGCCGCATACAGGCCCGACTCGTACAATGCGAGGGAGCCGTACGCGCTCACGCCCGAGTTACCCACGCGCCCCCAGCTTGCGCGCAGCTTCACACTGCTCATAATATCGGCCAGTTTGGAATGCTTGTAAAACTCCTCCTCCGAAACGCTCCATCCGCCCGAAATGCCCCCGAAATTTCCGTATTTCTTGCCGCTGCCCAATGCGGAGTTGCCGTCGCGGCGGTAGTTGAGGGTGAAAAAGTATTTTTTACCAAAATCATAGGTAAGCCGCGAGAATATGGAGGCTAATGCACTTTCGGTCATCACATTGGCCGTCGGCGAGATTTGCCCGTAACTTCCCTGGAACTCGTCGAAGAACGGGTCCGAAAGCTGCGTGCGGGTAGCGCCCCAGCCAGTGGTTTCGAATTTCTGTACGTCATAACCTGCCAGCAACGAAATGTTGTGATGGGTAGCGATGGTGGTCTGGTAGTTCAATGTGTTGGTCCAGTTCCAGTTACCGATGAGCCTGCTGCTGTTGGTGGCGCTGCCGTTGGATGAGTTCCCCGGCCCGTGAACAGGGCTGTTGAAGCTCACGTTTTCGACTTTCAGACGGTCCAGCGCATAGCTCATTTTGTATTGCAGGCCTTTGAAAATCTTCACCGTCGTGCCGAAATTGGCGATAATGCGGTCATTCTCCGAGGTGTATGTGTTCAGGTCCAGCATGGGTACCGGGTTGTAAAAGTTGCTGGCCACTTTGTTGTTGCCCATGCCGAGTGTGTTGGACGAGCTCACGTTGTAGGAACCGTCCGGGTTTACCGCGTACACATTCGGGGCCGAAAGCCACGCAAGTCGCGCCGAGCCCACCAATCCGAATGCATTACCGCTGAGCGAACCCGTGTTGGGCGATGCGTTCAGGCTTGTGTTGTAATTGATATTCCCTGAAAACGACAGCCAGGAATTCAGTTTGTGATCGATATTGAAGCGGGCTGCTTTCCGGGTAAACTGATTGGTTTTCAGAATACCTTTCTGATTGCTGTAATTCGTGGAAAAGTAATACTTCGTCGATTCCGAGCCGCCGGAAACACTAATGCTGTGGTTTTGCGAAACGCCGGTCTGGTACACTTTATCATACCAGTTCGTATTCACGATCGAACCGTCCTCCTGGATGATCGGGAAGAAAAGTGCCGACGCCACGGCATCGTTGTTGGCATTGCCGCCTAGGATCTTGGCATTCATCACGCCTTCATTTTTAATATCCATAAACTGCTGCGCGTCCAGCATTTTCGGCAAACGCGTGGCTTTGGTCATGCCTGTCCAGCCTTCGTAGGTCACTTTGGCCTTGCCGGTTTTGCCGCTTTTGGTCGTGATCAGGAGCACGCCCGCGGCTGCACGCGAGCCGTAAATGGAAGTTGATGCGGCGTCTTTCAGCACGTCGATCGATTCGATATCGGCGGGGTTAATGTCGCCGAGCGGGTTGTTGGCCACCGTCGTGTTGGCCGAGACGTCACCCGTGTTAATGGGTATACCATCCACCACTATCAGCGGAAACGAGCTGAGGGAAATGGAGTTGATACCCCTGATGCGGATCACCGGCGGGTTGTTCAGCACGCCGTTGGGCTGGCCGATGCTCACACCCGTGGCACGGCCGGCCAGGCCCTGATCGAAACTTTGCACCGGCATATCCTTCAATTTATCCCCCGAAACCCGCGCCGCCGATCCGGTAAATTCTTCCTTCGATTGCGTGCCGTAACCCACGACCATCAGCTCATTCAGTTGCTTCGTGCTACTCGCCAGCTTGATGCTGATGGCCGACTGACTGCCTACCGCCACTTCCTGCGCCACGTAGCCCACGTACGAGAACACGAGCACCGGCGCGCCGGCGTCGGACACCTTAATGAGGTATTTGCCATTCATGTCGGTAATGGTGCCCGTGGAAGTGCCCTTCACGAGTACCGCCACGCCCGGCAACGCTTCCCCGTTGTCGTTGTCGGTCACGACGCCCGATATTTCCCGGTCGGCGGGCCGAACGAGCGATGCCAGCAGAATTTCTGTTTTCTGTATCTGCCCCGTTGTGCCGGTCTCCTTTTCGATGATTACCACCGTGCCTCTTTGCTCGCGGTAACCGAGGCGCGTCGGGCTTAGCAGTTCATCAAGCACCTCGTCGACCGGCTTGCGGCTCACGTCGATATTGACCCGGTAGGGAGCTACAAGCTCTTCATTATACACAAATTTGAAGCCGGTCTTTTTCTTGATCAGGTTGAATGCCTCTTTCAGGCTCCTGTCGCGCAGCGTAAGGTCGATCGTTACTTCCTGAAGGCTCTGTTCGACCTTACTTTCCGCCCGGGCGAATGCAATAGCGGCCGGTAGCACGAAGAACAGGAAGAACGCGGTGAGGCCTGTCCATTTATGGATGGACAATAAACTTCTGGTACAATTTTTCATACCTTTGAATGAGTTGGGGTTAGTCGTGAAACATTAATTCCAGCTTCCGGATAGCAAGATCAGTCAGTGATTGGCGTTACGTTCTGATTTTTCACTATCATTCGGTCCGGCGGGCTTCGGCTTGCCGGATTTTTTGCGTTGAAGGGCTGTTGTACATTACATAGGCACCGGGTTCAAATGGTTCTTCTCTTTTTGCTTAGCGTTATCTGATTGTTTTCAAAGCGGTATTCCAGGTTGTTGGCGAGGGAAAGCAGATCGAGTATGTGGGGGAGGGAGTCGGTTGAAGCAAATTCGGCAGACATATGGTATTTCCGTATCGATTCTTCTGCCCGGATTGTTACGTCGAATTTATTCTCAAGAATGGCAATCACATTGGCAAAGCTTTCGTTGTCGAACAGCAGCCTGCCTTCCTTCCACGCCACGGCATTGGCACTGTTCACATTCACTTTTCTGATCTCACGGGTCTTTACGTCGTAATATACCTGCTCGTTAGGCAAAAGGATCTTCTTGTCGGCGCCCTCGGCTTTGGCTACCTCCACTTTCCCGCGAGTAACGGTTACCAATATACTTTTCAAAAAATGGTAGGACCGGATATTGAATGCCGTGCCGAGTACGCGCGTCGTCGTGCCGGATGCTTCCACGAAGAACGGCTTCGACTCATCCCTTTTAATATCGAAATATGCTTCGCCTTCGAGCAGCGCCACTTTCCTCGAATTCGCCTCGAAGTGGGCCGGATACTCCATACTGCTCGATTCGTTGAGCCACACCATGGAGCCGTCGGGAAGCTTTATTTCTTTTCGTTCGCCTTTGGATGTCGCCACGGAAATGGTGTTTCCAAAGAGCCGGAATGCATTCTGCTTCCAGGCAAAGAATGCCATGCCCATCACCAGCAGCACCGAAGCGGCAATGCGGAAGGTGCGGGAAACGATCGTCTTCGGCCGAGTTTGCAAGGGTTTCACCTTTTCTGTATCCAGGCCCGTTTGCGCGTCAAGTTGTCCTGCAAGCGCATCGTCCAGTTTGCCTTCGGCCAGCAGGCGGAAGAAAACGTCCAGTTCCTCCCTGCTCAATGCATTGGCAACATAACGTCTGACGAGTTCTTCCAGAAACCTCTTTTCCTCCATTTTTCCGGCTATTTATGATGAAGACGGACGTGAGGGATGATAGGGTACCCCCTCGTCAAAGATTTTTATAAATTTTTTGTGGGATGGGTCACCAAACGAGCATTCCGCAGATTACCAACGAGTTGAAGGAGAGCCCGAAGCTTTTACAGGCAGAATACTTAATGTACTTGATGGCCTTCACCATATGCTTTTTGATCGCATTTCGGGAAATTCCCAGGACTTCGGCGGCTTCGTCGTAGGTATGCTCCATTTCGCGGCAGAGGCGGAACACCTCCTGGTCACGCGGGGAAAGTTCGTGCAGTATTTTTTGCAGATAATGCTGATATTCTTCTGATTGGAGCGCTTCTTCGACGTGGCTCGTATGCTGCAACGATGCCCGGATAATTTCTTCCCGCGCCGAACGCTCGGTGGCTGCATGGCGCAGAAAATCGAGCACACGATTTTTGGAGACCGTGAACAGGTAGGCCCGGAAAGATTGCAGGCTGGACAGCGACTCACGCTTTTCCCACACTTTCAGGAATATCTCCTGGCAGAGGTCCTCGGTAGTTTCAGTTGACTTCACGAATTTCAATACATAACGGCTTATTTCGCCGTGATAGTGATGGTACACCTCATCGAAAGCCTTCCTGTCTCCCAAGCCCATGTCTTTCAGCAGAACAGTTTCATCGAGCGCGTTCATCTTTGTGTAAATCTTATGTCTTACCAAATATCGTCTCCCTAATTTAACCACATATTCTTGAAAATTTTAAGTTTTAGTTAAATCACAGTCCACTAATTTTGAGTTTTGCTAAAATTGATTAGTATAATTATGATTTTTATAAGATAGTTGAAATAACATGCAAAAATTGAAAAGGTACAGCGGCGCGGAGAGTAGTCACTACTTCTGCGAAGGGCGTGTAGAA
>CBIHPQ010000183.1:0-12971 GCA_966211825.1 uncultured Dyadobacter sp.
AATGAACCTGGGGTTTTGGAAAATCCAGGATTTTGAGGGGGACGTCGATTTGAATGCGGGTGCTCTCGTCGGGAATGCTGGTGATTTTGAAAGTCCCGCCAATCAGGCTTACCCTTCGTTCCATATTTCGAAGCCCTGCACCGGATCCCGTCAACTGGCTGTTTCGAACGTTTTCAGGATCGAAACCCTTGCCGTTGTCGTTGAGCAAAAGGCAAAACAGCTCCGGATTATAATGCAATTCCGCTGTAATGCGGGTCGCGTGAGCGTGTTTGATCATGTTGTTCAAAGCTTCCTGACTGACCCTGAAAAGCACAATTTCTTTTTCATAACCCAACGAATACCGGTCTCCGTATACGGTGAACACGGTTTCGAACAGGCCGGTTTTTTGGATGCGGTGCAGTTCGTACGACAGGCTTTGTTCCAGACCGAAATCCTTTACAAAATCCCCATCCAGACTCTTCGTGAGGCCTCGCAGGTCTACGATCGACTGATTTACAACCTCATTGGTCTGCACGATAAACGGACGTACTTCCGCACTATGCTGCATTTCTTGGAGCATATTCAGATTGATCCTGGCCACGGAAAGCAGTTGTCCGATATTGTCGTGCAGCTCCTGCCCAATTTGTTGCAGCGTCGCATTCTGCACCTCGATCTGCGTTTGCAGCATTTCCTGCGCGTATTGGGCGTGAAGGGCGGCTTTTTCTTGTTTGTAAATGGATTGACGTTTCTGAAAAAGCAATGCGAACAGGATCAGAAATAATACCAAAAGGAGCATCAGAATTGATGCTCCTATAATAGTGAGTATAATTTCTCTGTTCACGTCAGGACGTCTGTAATGATTTTTGTTTGGTTAAAAAAGCAATTGTGAACATAGAATACAGCATGTAGTTGCTGAGCGTCCGGACTACTTCTAATATATACGCCAAATTAGAATCCTCAGATAAATGATTAAATGCGCCAAGCCCCAAGATGTTAATGCAATTGTAAGCAAGGTATCCCAGTGAAATCCAAAACAGCGGATATTGTGTGAAGGCGTTGTCTGTGTCTTCGTGTAATAATCTGTACAAGTAATAGAGACAAAGGCCACTTACAAGAATGACATTTACGTTAAATGAATACGAGCAGTATTCTTCAAAAAACGGCTGCCAGAATATAGCATTTATAATAGCAAATGCTATATATCCTATGATCGACAGCCAGATTATCCTTCCCCGTTTAATTTCATGGTTAAAGGCGATAGCCATCAGAATGTATTGAACGGGGTTGTATATGTGGAAGACCATCATATTGTTTCGGAGAACAGCCCGGCATATTTCACTAATAATCTCACTCCCAAGGGTAAAAATACTCAGTGTAAGAATGATTTTGCTAGAAGAACTGAGCGTCTTTATTCTGGCAATCCCTGTTAGGCTAACGACGGTTAACAGGCAGAAATAAATGGTCTCTTTCAGCGGAAACGAAAACGTCACGACAGCTGGTCAGGTTTGCAAGGAAGGTTTTTGTTGAACGTTCCTTTGTTGCATGGATTACATGGACGATTGTTATCCTGCACCAGCGCTGAGTCCAGCCCGCCTACGACCTCGATGAGATCAGACTGATCACATGTTGTTCCAATAAATATCAGTGTAAATTCGTTTTCGCCACATTCATTTTTTTTAAGCCCCGGATACATGCGCAGACCAACTATTCCAGGCTGGGCAAAAATCTGTTCGAAGTCGCATTTTGCGTTATCTATATTGATAGGATGCCTAACCAATTCCTTAAACTTTTCGTAGTCTTCAAGAGTCCTTAGGCCATTGATGTACTTCAAAAATTCGCAATGGTATCCTCTGGCTATCTTAAGGTCGATTATTTGATCCCTTGATTCAATCTTTGCAAGAGATTTTGCCACACCTTTCCTTACGGCATTTTCATCACTTTTTTTCTCCTTTTTTCCAAGAAAATAGCCAGTAATTACAGCAGCGATTGTCGTCAAGCCAAATACGGTTTCTGAGATGCCTTTTTTCTTCATTTTTGTCGATTTTAGAGTGGTTAATACGCGTTCCTTAAAGCTACCTATTTGTAAATCAGTTCCAAAAGCATTCTGAACAAAAGTTAGCGTGCGAAATCTTCACAAAACGATAACACCCTCGCCGGAACTTGCTTTCCATCACAGCTCTTTTTAACTTATTCAGGGCGATCGCGTAGTATCCTGCGTTTACCCGGCTTTATGAATGAGAGACAAAAACGGCTCAGAGAGCGACGGCTTATCAAGCTTTCGATCATTACAGGCTCGGCTTTTACGGCCTGGGCCATTGTGGTCGGTATCGCCGGCGATTCCAAATCCATTATTTTCGATGCCCTCTTTTCGATGGTAGGGATCAGTCTCTCGGGGGTGTCGCTGCTGGTGAACAACTTCGTCCGCAAGCCCGACGACGACGACCTGCCGTTTGGCCGCGCACAATTCGAGCCGTTTTCGATGACGCTGCAATCGGCGGTGATCATTTTCCTCTGTTTGTATTCCCTCGCGACTTCGGTCATGGACATTATCAGCGGGGGCAAGATCGTGGAGCTCGACATCGCATTGCCCTACCTGATTGCCTCCATCATCGGCTGTTTTTTGCTGTGGCTCTATTTCCGGAAAATGGCGCTGCAAATCCGCTCGGAATATGTGCGCATCGAAGCCACCGAATGGCAGCTCGACGCGCTACTGAGCACGGGCGTGCTGGTGGTGTTGTCGCTAGGGTACTTCCTGCGCGGAACGTCGCTGGCGTACCTTATCCCCTATCTCGATCCCGGTATGGTAATCGTCATTTCCATCCTTTTCCTACGCATTCCGGTGAGCACGTTTCGGAAAAATATCCGGGAACTGCTGCAATTCGCGCCCGACGACGAGGTGGAGGAAATGATCCATCAGGAAGCAGAAGCACTTTCAAAGCGCCATGGTTTTATCGACGAGTACGTCCGGGTTGCCAAAACGGGCAGTAGTTACACGATTGAAATCGATTTTTTGCTGCCGGAAAAACTCGCGCATACACAGGTGCGGGAGCTGGACGCAATCCGGCAGGAGCTGTACGACCACATTCGGGGCGATTATAAAATGTGGCTCACCATTTCTTTCACAACCGAGCGGAAATGGATGATCTGACGACTATCACAAGTTTCCGAGCTGCATTTGCTTAGGCGTAATGCCGAACTTCCGCTTAAATGCCTGTATAAAGTTGCTGCCATTGGAATACCCGACAATTCCGGCCACTTCATCAATGCTAAAACCTGAATCCATAAGCAGTTGCCTCGCGTGCAGCATTCGTTTCTCGTGGATGAGCTCATACACGCTCGTATGGTATTTTTGCTTAAAACCTTCACGAACCTGATGTTCCGAAAGCCGTGAGTTTCTGGTAACATCTTCCAGGGAATGGGTGGTCAGGTAATGCGCGCTCAGGTATTCGAAGATTTCCGCAAGCTGTCTGTCGGCATCGGAATGGGGGCGGTGGACGTTTGATATTTCCCGGTATTGCTGTAATTGCAAAGCCAGCAGTTCCAGGATCTTACCATTCAAATACATTTCTGAAAGGTCATCGGCCACGGGCGCATGAAGCATTCGGGTCAAAACCGAATGCATTTCAGGATTGACCGTTGCGGCTTTGCTGAAAAGCGCGAGTGGCTGTCCACGCTCCAAAGCCGTTTCCAGCTTCTTTACAGGACTGCCGTTCTGTTGCAGGAATTGCAGCAAATGCTCCTTTTTCAGGATTAATGCAAGGTATTCAAAACCCTTTTGCCGGTTGTAATAGATATCCGAGTCGAAATTTTCGGAATAATAAATATTGTACTCGGCCGGGCGCAGCGGGTGATCGCCGGGAATGTCGCGGAAACGGGCGTTGGAATGGCCTGTTAGCTGGAAATGCAGGCTGATATGCGGGTCGCTTTTCATGCCACGGATCTGCATATCTTCCTTAAAATCGGCCTGGAATCGGATAATGCCAAAATTACGGGCGTAGATATTTTTCACACGATGGTTCACGAAAGGTATCCGCGGCGCATCGTGCTCGAAGGTATCCACCGAAGGCTGTGAAAGGAATTTTCTGCCCGCGATCTCCCTGTATGATTCATTATCAATGATATAGGCCATACGCAAATTTCAATGTTTTTATCGGCTATCCCAATATTTTTCAATGCCGGACGCCCATACCTTTGCCGGAAAATGGATTTGAAACAGTCATGAGTATTTTAGTAACAGGCAGCGCCGGGCATTTGGGCGAGGCGCTGATGCGCACGTTCCGGGCGCAAAATGTGCAGGCAATCGGGTTGGACATTAAGCATTCGGCTTATACGGATATGGTCGGCAGCATTGCAGACAGGGATTTTGTAAAAAAAGCCATGCAAGGTATCCGCACCGTCATTCACACCGCTACACTGCATAAGCCGCACGTGGCGACACACAGCAAACAGGATTTTGTAGATGTCAATATAACAGGCACGCTCAATTTGCTGGAAGAGGCCGTTTTGCAAGGTGTTTCGGCTTTTTTATTTACCAGTACCACCAGCACATTCGGCGCGGCGATGAACCCCGCAAAAGGCGAGCCGGCTGCCTGGATCACCGAAGACGTGGTCCCGCAACCCAAGAACATTTACAGCGTCACCAAACTCGCCGCGGAAAGCCTTTGCGAGCTTTTTCACCGCAAAAGTAAACTGCCGGTGCTGATCCTGCGCACATCCCGCTTCTTCCCGGAAGATGACGATAACGCCCAAACCCGCGAGCTTTATGAAACCCCCAACGTCCAGGCGCTAGAACTGCTCTATCGCCGCGTGGATGTCGCCGACGCTGTCACAGCGCATCTATTAGCCATGGAAAAAGCCGGATCGATCGGATTTGGCAAATACATTATTTCGGCCACCACGCCGTTTTTGCCCACACATTTGAAAGAATTACATACGCATGCGGCGGAAGTGGTCCGCACACTTTACCCGGAAAGTGAAAGGCTTTTCGATGCAGCAGGCTGGAAGCTGTTTTCAGAAATCGATCGCGTGTATGTGAACGAGCGTGCGCGGCGCGAGTTGGGCTGGAAGCCAGTGTATGACTTTGCGTATGTGTTGCAATGCCTGCGCGAGGGAACGGATTTTCGCAGCGAACTGGCGCGGGAGGTCGGCAGTAAGGGGTATCACGAAGAGGAGTTTGACGACGGGCCGTTTCCGGTAGAGCCGTAATTTGAATTGGTGGTTGTTGTTACATGTTATTTGTTCCCCGCCGCTATCACCGGCAGTACAAACTGCCAGGCCGCATTAGCAGGTTCCTGATGCTCCTTTTTGACAATTTCATCCAGTTTCTTCAAAATATCCGGGTGCTTCTCAGCGACGTCCGTCGTTTCGTTACGATCTGTTTTGAGGTTGAAAAGCTGCCAAGGGTTAGCTGGGTTCTTGCGCAGGTCGGTTTTCACGCCTTTCCAGTCGCCCATTCGAATGGCGATCTGGCCGCCTTTTTCGGGGTATTCAAAATAGAGGTAAGGATGCTTTTGCTGCCGGTTGGTTTGTCCTAAAAGTTCGGGCAAAAAGGAAATGCCGTCGGTTGGCGGGGTGGGCTGGGCGGTCAGTTCTGCCAAGGTGGCTAAAAGATCGAACTGAGCTGAAATGTGGTCGCTGACGCGGCCCGCTTTGATTTTTCCCGGCCAGCGGGCGATGAACGGCTCCCGGATACCCCCCTCGTAAACGTCCATTTTCAATCCGCGCAGTCCGGCCACGCTGTTGAAGAATTGCGGGTTCACACCACCATTGAAAGTGGCCCCATTATCGCTGCTGAACATGATAATGGTGTTTTCGTCCAACCCTGACTCTTTCAGTTTGTCTAAAATAATCCCTAGCTGGTCATCCAGAAAAGTGATCATGGCCGCATAGGTCGAAAGCGGGTATTGGGTGGAGGCATAGCCTTTTTCGCCGTAATAAGGTTTTTCGTCAAACAGTCCGATGTACTTTTTGACATAATCATCCGGCGCTTGCAGCGATACGTGCGGGATCGTGTAAGGCATATAAAGGAAGAAAGGGCCGTTCTTGCTCCGTTCGATAAATGCTAATGCCTTTTCGGTCATTTTTGCCGGGGCGTATTCTTTTCCTTTGAAAGCGTTGAAATCGGCGTCGGTGGCCGTGGCGGGGTCGAGTTTGCGGTGGACGTCCTGCCAGGGTTGCGCGAGCGTGTCCCAGCGGTCGTTTTCCCACAAATGCGAAGGGTAGAGGTTATGCGCCTGCTTCTGGTCGAGGTAGCCGTAATAGTAATCGAAGCCTTGTTTGATGGGCGTGCCCTCGGTATTGTTCATGCCCATGCCCCATTTGCCGGTAAACGCGGTGGCGTAGCCCTTTTGTTTGAGCAACTCGGCGACCGTGAATTCATTGGCTGGTAATGGCATCTGGCCGCGTTCCTCATCATCCTTGAAAGTTCCCAGCTCGAAATTGCCGCGGATCGCAGAATGGCCCGCGTGCTTGCCCGTCATGAGCATGGCGCGAGCCGGCGCGCATACGGGCGTACCCGTGTAATGCTGCGTGAAGCGGATGCCCTCTTTCGCCAGCCGGTCGAGGTTGGGTGTTTTGATCTTTTGCTGGCCATAACAACCCAATTCACCGTATCCCAGGTCGTCGGCGTAGATATAAATGATGTTCGGAAGCCGCGTCTGGCTTTTGTTTTTCTGAGCAAAAACGGAATTAGTAATGAGCAACGAGCATAACAACAGGTTCAGGAATCGCATGGGGGTGTGGTTTTTGAAGAATGGAAATTTAACCAAAATTTAACCACCACCGCGGACAGTGATTCAAAAACATACCTTGCTATATTTGTCGCCGCATTTAATACTAAACCCATATGTCTGAAAAAGCCACTCCGGGCACTCCCAAACAACCGGGCATATTTAGTTTGCTGACCCCCTACAAGGGGCTGATAATCTCGCTGTTATTGTTTGCATTGCTCAGTAATGGCATTAACCTCTGGCTTCCCAAACTGGTCGCCGACGGCATCGACGACTACACCCACGGGCGCTTCGACCTGAATAGGATCCTGATCGAATTTACCGGCGCGGTGATCTTCGTGTTTCTGTTTGCCTACCTGCAAAGCATTATTCAGACTTACGCATCGGAGAAAGTCGCCCGGGATTTGCGCACCAGGCTTTCTGACAAGATTTCAAAACAAAGCCACGCATTTATCGAGCAAACGACCGCGGCCAAGCTGCTGACCAACCTTACCGCTGATATCGATTCAATCAAACTGTTTGTATCACAGGCTATTGTGGCAATCGTATCTTCCATATTCATCATCATCGGGGCGAGCATTTTGCTACTGACCATTAACTGGAAACTGGCATTGACCGTGCTGGCGATCATACCGATTATCGGCGGGATGTTCGCCATTACTTTGAAAAAAGTCAGGACGCTTTTTGTGCAAAGCCGGGAGGTAATTGACTGGCTCAACAAGATCATCAATGAGAGCATTCTCGGTTCGGCACTGATCAGGGTTGTTAACTCCCAGCAGCTGGAATATGCGAAGTTCCTCGAAGCGAATACCAAAGCGAAAGGCTTCGGACTGGCCATTCTGAACCTTTTTGCAGGATTGATCCCCGTGATCACTTTTACCGCTAATGTTGCCGGTCTGACGATATTGGTCATGGGAGGACACTTTGTGATTGAGGGGGATATGACTTTGGGCAGTTTCGCAGCGTTCAACAGCTACCTTATGATGCTGATTTTCCCGATCCTGGTGATCGGTTTTATGAGCAACGTCATCGCGCAATCAACAGCTTCTTACCAGCGTATTTCGGCCGTTTTGAATACCGATGAGCCGGTTGAGGGAGGTTCTTCCAAAGAATTGCTGCAAGGTGAAATCGAATTGCAGCATGTAACCGTGCTATATGGTGAAAAACCGGCATTGAAGGACGTTAGTCTTTCCATTCGTGCGGGTTCGCGCATTGCCGTCATAGGGCCCACAGCTGCCGGGAAAACCCAGTTGCTCTATTTGCTCACGGGCCTCATTCGGCAGCAGGAGGGAAGCGTCGCTTTTGATGGTCATCCTATTGATTATTTCGACAGCGAGTCGTTTTACCGGCAGGTTGGTTTCGTGTTTCAGGACAGCATCATTTTCAACATGAGCATCCGGGAGAATATCGCATTCAGCACAACCGTAAGCGACGAATCCCTGCAAAAGGCCATCGATACCGCCGAATTGACCGCATTTATAGAAACCCTGCCCGAGGGGCTGGATACCATTGTTTCGGAACGCGGGTCGAGCCTGTCGGGCGGACAAAAACAGCGTATCATGCTCGCGCGGGCATTGGCCATCAATCCCAAAATACTGTTGCTGGATGATTTTACGGCACGTGTGGATGGCAATACGGAAAAGAAGATCCTGGAAAATATGGAGCGGAACTATCCCGGAATTACGCTGATTTCGGTGACGCAAAAAATCGCGGCCATCGAACATTACGACCAGATTGCCGTGCTCATGGAAGGCGAGCTGATCGGCTGCGGCACGCATGACGAGTTGATGCAGACCAGCCCGGAGTATGTCCAGATTTACCATTCGCAACAAAGCACCAGCAACTATGAACTACGATCTTAACAAACTTTCGGAGGAGCAGCAGAAAACCTCCACGATCAAAGCGCTGGGGAAGTTGCTGACGTTGATTTCGCACGAACGGGGCAATCTCGCGCTGGCGATCGGCGCCATTACGCTGAATACCACCGTGAACCTGGTCGGGCCCTACCTGATCGGCCACGCGATAGACCGTTATGTGGTGACCAAACAATTTCACGGGCTGCTCGTTTTCGGTGGCATTTTGCTGGCCATGTACCTGCTGGGACTCGCCACAGCTTACCAGCAGACCAAACTCATGGGCGGGGTGGGGCAGCGGCTGTTGTTCACCCTTCGCAATGCGATTTTTAATAAGTTACAGCAATTGCCCGTCGCTTTTTTTAACCAAAACAAGGCCGGAGACCTGATATCCCGCGTCAACAACGATACCGACAAGCTGAACCAGTTTTTTTCGCAATCGCTTATGCAATTCATCGGCAGCATTTTCACGATGCTGGGTGCGGGTATTTTTTTATTGGTAATAAATATCAAACTGGGTGCGGCCGCATTGGCACCCGCGATGATCATCCTGATTTTCACGCTGCTGCTTTCGCCCTGGGTAAAAGCTGCCAATGCCAGAAACCTGAAAAGTACCGGTGCATTGAGCGCCGAAATCCAGGAAAGCCTGAACAACTTCAAGGTGGTGATCGCATTCAACCGGCGTGATTATTTCCGGCAACGGTTTCAAATAGCCAACCTCGAAAACTACCGGACGGCGATCCGGGCCGGGCTGGCCAACAATATTTTCCTGCCTACGTATTCCTTTTTTTCCAATGTCGCGCAGCTGGTTGTGCTGACGTACGGAATTTACCTGATCAGCATCGGCGAGTTCAGTATCGGGCTACTGGTCAGTTATATAGCTTATGCGGTCAACTTTTACAACCCGTTGCGGCAACTGGCGGCATTGTGGACGAGTTTTCAGGTGGCCATGGCCGGTTGGGACCGCGTTTCGCAAATCCTCGCCCTTGAAACAGACCTGGTTCCGGTGGCAGCGACTGCCCCCGAAACGAATGGCGCCTTACTGGAATTCCGCGACGTGCGGTTCGGATACGACAGCCGGGAAATCCTGCATCAGGTCAATTTTAAGCTGGAACGCGGTAAAACCTATGCATTGATCGGCCCGACGGGCGGCGGGAAAACCACCACTGCCTCGCTCATCGCACGCCTGTACGACCCACGCGAAGGCACTGTACTGCTCGACGGCCGCGATATCCGGACCTATACACCGGAGGAGCGGAGCCGGAAGATCGGTTTTATTTTGCAGGAACCCTTCCTGTTCTCCGGCACGATCCGCGAGAACATTCTATATGGCAATGAGCATTTGAGTGATTACTCCTACGAACAACTGGAACAGGTGATCCGCAGTGCAAACCTGGGCGAAATACTGGCCTTGTTCGAGGACGGACTGGAAACAAAAGTGTCGGCCACGGGCGACAGCACCAGTTTGGGCCAAAAACAACTTATCGCATTCATGCGGGCCGTCCTGCGCAGTCCCGAACTCCTGATCCTCGACGAAGCAACGGCGAACATCGATACCGTCACCGAAAAGCTCCTCGGCGACATCCTGAAACAGCTTCCCGACTCTACCACACAAGTCATCATCGCGCACCGCCTCAACACCATCGAAAATGCCGACGAAATCTTCTTCGTCAACTCCGGCGAAGTGAACCGTGCGGGGTCTCTGAGCGACGCTATGGGGATGTTATTGAAAGGAAACCGGGCTAGTTAGGCGGTTACGGGCAGGTCCTGCAACAACACCCACATCGCCTCGCGGCAGATCTTTTCCGCGTCGATCATCGGCAGGAAACTCTCGTGCGAGCAGAATGAAAAATCCATCCTTCCGGCGAAGGTGCTTACTACGAGGGTGTTGGGGTTCCGCCAGGGGAACCCAACCGACGGGCTATGGATCGCCCTGACGCGGAAATTGTGGTAGGTTACGGGAATATCCAGCACACCCATGTTGGAAATCGTGATGTCGTGGCTGCCTTTGGTGGAGCGCATATGGTTCAGTAATGCGGGGGTAGAACTCTGGAAATATTCGGTAATGAACAGCATTTCCCCGGCATCGATATTTTCAGCTTTTTCCATCAAAGTCTGTTTCATCTGCCGTGCTTCCGGCCAGAAGCCATTCTCTGCCGCTTTTTGTCTTAACGATAGCTCTACGATCGGGGCGAAGGCAAACAGATGGTCGCGGCCGATCGCGGGCAGGTAGCGGCGTATATCCACCGGGCTAATGACCTTGTTCCGGGACCCTTTACCCGTTACCGAACGGTATGCAAGGAGCGAGGCGGTACACAATGCAGCCTGGACGGTCGTTTTCTCCGCTTTGCATTTTCTGACCAGTGCGTTAGTCGTGTCCTTGTCGAGGTGATGCGAAAGCAGATAATAATCACCCGCCCGCGGTGCAGGTTTAGGATTTAGAATAGCAAAAATGCCTTTTGCCAGCGTGGAAAACAGCTTTCCTTTCCAATGGATCAACCGGTTCTCGCGGATAGGCGCCGGTACGAGGGAGCCGACTGATTGAAAACCTTCATAGGGTTCCAGCTCCGCTCCGGGATCATCGAGCAGCAGGAGCAACTCTCGCATGAGCGTTACGAAGCCGGAGCCGTCACAGACGCAATGCGGGCATACCACCAGGAAGTCCGAAACCGTATCAGATTTTAGCCAGATCAGCCGCGCCGCCGGTTCTTTTTTCAGATCGAATGGCCTTTCCCATTCCGATAGACTAACGTCTTCCCATTGATGGTCGGATGTCCGTTCTGTCACGTCAACAGGGATGGGCGGAATTTCCGGATTGGTAACAAATGCCGGGACATTTGTCTTGGTGGTTCCCACATTCGTGCGGAGCAACGGGTGCCGGTTTTGAATTTTTGCGAGCGCGTTTCTGACTTGGTGATCGGAAAAAATTCCCTCAACAGTCGCAGCAAATACGCAGTTGACAGGCGCGAGCCCGTCGGCGTACATAATGCGCTCTCCGACAATCATTTGTCTGTTCATCTCAATCCGGGATAGTAACGGGTTTATTTTCCAGTAAATGCTTCCTGAGCAGGTTCATGGCCGTGCCGATGATGAACTCCCCGTCCTGGCGGCTGATATATTTTTCTTCGGAGTGAAATGCGAAATCCATGCGTCCGCCGAATGTCGATACCGATATTTTCGAAGGATTTCCCATCGGAAAGCGGGAAAGCGGGCTGTGTACTTCGGTCACCCTGATCTGGCCGTACGTCCCGTTCAGCGGAATACGGCCGATATTGGCAAATGCAAAATCGTGGGCACCTTTCCCGGCTTTGGCGTACCGGATGCTCCGGGGATACAGCGGTACGAGGTATTCGGTGAAAAACAACAGCCTGGCGGCATCGGTACGGGCTATCTGTTTGTGCAGCCGTTCCTTCAACGCATTGGCCTGCTCGCGAAAACCGGTGTTGTCCTTGGGCGTTTCAAGCCCGACCATCGAAGGGAATGCAAACAGATGATCTTTCCGAATTTCGGGCAAAAACCTGCGCATATCCACGGAGGCGAACATTCTCCCACCCGTACGCACATTACGTGCGCGCCCGAATGCCCGCATGAACACCAGTATCAGCGCGGTATTGAGGTTAATGTCCTTTTCTCTACACACCGTTAGCAGAGCAGCCGTTTCTTCCTCGCTAAGCTTCCATCGGATCGTGTAAAAGCAATCTTTCACCACTTCCTTCATGCCGGAGACCGTCAACAGGAAAAGCCGGGTAATGCAGGCGATCGTGCTGGCTGCCAGTTTGTTGAAGAGATTGCCTCTTACGGAGGCCGGTACCAGCTTTTCGGGAGAGAATGCCGGGTAGGGGTGCAATGCAGCGGCCGGGTCGCCCAGGCATTCGAGCAGGTCGCGGGTGAGGGCCATCACGGATGTAGCGTCGCCGATGCAATGATGGCATACGACGAGCAGCTCGGAAACCTGCCTCGAACGCACCCATACAACCCTTGCCAGGGGTAAACCTTGCCGGTTGAATGGCGTTCCCCATTCGGTTTCCGTTTCTGCCAGCCAGGTTTCTCCGGAGTGCCTGTCGGTGATCCTGAGTGGAATGGGCCGGATCGTCTCGGGGGTAATGTACCAGGGAAGGCCCGCGATGTCGGTTTCCACGTTGACACGCAGGAAAGGGTGTTTCTGCTGAATTTTTTGCAATGCAATCCTGACGTCACGTTCGTCAAAATGCCCCTCGACCTGCACGGGAAACACCACGTTCACCGGCGTATCCGCGCCCGCATACATGGAAGCTTCCAGAAAACCCATTCTTCTTTTCATAAATGCACGGAATCTGGCATGGTAACTGTTTCAAAGAGGATTTTCATTGCTTTTTCCCTGATCAGCAAGGCCGTAGCGCGGGGCAGGAATGCTTCATTGGAAACAAATGAG
>CBIHPQ010000184.1:0-12894 GCA_966211825.1 uncultured Dyadobacter sp.
ACCGGTTGCTCGTCAAAAACCAGTTTGTGTGCTTTTCTCCCGAGATATTCGTGCTCATTCAAGGCAACCGCATTGTTTCATTTCCAATGAAAGGTACTATTGACGCCTCAGTACCGGATGCGGAGCAGGTTATTCTTTCGGATCATAAAGAAGCTGCCGAGCACGCCACGATCGTCGATCTGATCCGGAATGATGTGAGCATGGTGGCCGAAAAAGTTTGGGTGGAACGCTACCGCTACATCGACCGCATTCAAACTTCCGATAAAACACTTTTGCAGGTGAGCTCTGAAATCGCAGGTATTCTGCCTGACAATTTTAATGGCCAATACGGCGATCTTTTGAAAAAACTATTACCCGCAGGTTCCATTACCGGAGCGCCCAAACCGCGCACTTTGGAAATCATTCAGGAAGCCGAAGGTTATAATCGTGGTTATTACACCGGTGTTATGGGTTATTTCGATGGGGAACACTTTGAAAGTGCTGTCATGATCCGCTTCATTGAGCAGCAGGATGATGCATTAGTATTTAAAAGCGGCGGGGGTATTACTGCACTAAGTAATGCCTCTAGTGAATACCAGGAAGTTATCGACAAAGTTTATCTCCCATTTAGCTACACCCCGCATGCTGTGCTTTGAAACGATTTGTGTCGGGAACCGACAATTGAAAAACCTCCCGTACCACGAAGCACGCCTGAACAAAACCCGACGGGAGCTGTGGGGTTACACCGATCATTGGGATTTGGCGGAACTGCTGGAAATACCTGCGTCGGTCGATGAAAGTATGCACAAATGCCGTGTGGCTTACGATAAAGAGATTGATAACATCAAATGGGAGCCCTATACTCTGCGCACGATCCGAAAAATCAGGCGGGTTTATCATGATGAGATCGACTATCAATATAAATACGACGACCGCGACACGCTCAACACGCTTTTCGCACAGCGCGGGGATGCGGACGAAATCTTGATCATTAAAAAAGGGCTCGTGACCGATTCCAATTACTGCAATGTCGCATTCTCCGACGGGAACCGGTGGCTCACGCCTGCGAATCCGCTCCTACCGGGCACTCAGCGTGCATTCCTGCTCGACCAGGGCATTATTCAAACCGCCGAAATCCGTGAAGGCGATATGAAATCTTTTAGCCAGATCAGGCTTTTCAATGCGATGGTCGATTGGGCGCATGCCGCAACGATCGATGTTTCGTTGATTGCTTGACGACAAATTGCGAACTTGCCACCGATTTTAACGAACTAATCCAATGACCTCCTTTTTTGAGGAAGAAACCACACTTTTTGCCGATCTGATCCTTCCGGTACCGATTCCGAACCTGTTTACGTACCGGGTACCGCGGGAAATGGCCTCGCTGATAAAGGTCGGAGCGAGGGTGATCGTGCAGTTTGGTCAGAAAAGGGTCATTACAGCCGTAGTGGCGCAGCTGCATCCCAACCCACCCGCTAAGTACCAGGCCAAATACATTCTGGAACTGCTCGACGAGCAGCCGATCGTGACCGCGCACCAGCTTGAACTTTTCAACTGGGTAGCAGAATATTACCTCTGCAATATCGGCGAGGTGATGAATGTTGCATTGCCGGCAGGACTGAAAATCACAAGCCAGTCAAGAATTCAAATAAATCCTGAGTTTGAACACGAAGACCTGCTCACCGACCAGGAGCATCTTGTAATTGAAGAAATAAAGAAGCATCAGACGCTTTCCTATGAAGAGGTAGAAAGGCTTTTGCAGAAATCAAATATAACTTCAATTATCAAATCACTCGTCGGGAAACGTGCTGTGATTTTGTATGAGGAAGTCAAAGAGCGCTATAAGCCGAAAGTGGTGAAGAAGATCCGGCTCGCGTCCGCTTATACGACCAATGAAGCACTTTCCAAGCTGGCGGCCGACCTCGATAAGACGCCCAGGCAGCAGGAAATCCTTTTGAAATACCTCAGTTTCATACCGGTTTACAACAATCCGGAATTGAATGGCAAAGGTCTGGATAAATCAATATTCAGTCAGGATGATTCCATTTCGGACGCCTCGCTGAACACGCTCATTAAAAAGGGGATTTTTGAGCCGTTTGAAATATTTGTTTCCCGTTTCGACGACATTCCGACGGGCAACATGGGCACTATTACGCTCACAGAAACCCAGGAGGAGGCTTCGCGACAAATCCACGAACTTTTCAGGGAAAAAGAAGTAGTGCTGCTGCACGGGATAACCGGCAGCGGAAAGACGGAGGTTTATATTGAATTGATAAAACAGGTGCTTGAAAGCGGTTCGCAGGTATTATTCCTGCTTCCCGAAATCGCATTGACCACCCAGATCGTGGTCCGGCTCCGGAAAGTTTTCGGCGATGTAATGGGCATTTACCATTCCAAATTTTCCGATAATGAACGCGTGGAGGTCTGGAAGGGCATTCTGGATGGAAAATTTCAGTTTGTCGTAGGTGTGCGGTCGGCCATTTTCCTGCCGTTTGACAACCTGGGGCTGATTATCGTGGATGAAGAACATGAAACTTCCTACAAGCAGCACGACCCGGCGCCCCGGTACAATGCGCGCGATGTGGCGGTAATCATGTCATACATGCACAAAGGCAAAACGCTCCTGGGCTCCGCAACGCCTTCCCTGGAAAGCTATTTCCATGCACAAAGCGGCCGGTATGGGCTGGTAGAAATGAAGCAGCGCTTCGGGAATGCCGCATTACCCCGTTTCGAACTGATCGATACGAAGAAGGAAAAGCGGCAGAAGCAGATGAAGAATGAGTTTTCCTCGGTGTTGCTCAGCCATTTGGAATACAACATTAAAAACAAAGAGCAGACCATTCTTTTCCAGAACCGCCGCGGCTACTCCCCTTACCTGCAATGCGAGGAATGCAACTGGATTTCGGAATGTGCTAATTGCGATGTGAGCCTCACCTACCACATGAAGGCGCGCGAGCTGCGCTGCCATTATTGCGGGCACAAGGAAGAAGTGCCCCGTACCTGCCCGCATTGCGGGTCGCCCAAGGTGAAAACGATGGGATATGGGACGGAAAAGATCGAGGAGGAGATCAACGTAATGTACCCGGAAGCGCGCGTGCAGCGCATGGACCTGGATACGACACGTGCGAAGAATGCGTACCAGCAAATCATTCAGGATTTCGAGGAAGGCGGGATCGATATTCTCGTGGGAACACAAATGGTGAGCAAAGGGCTCGATTTCGATAATGTGAGCGTCGTAGGTATTTTCGATGCCGACCGCATTATCCATTTTCCCGAATTCCGCGCTTCGGAACGGGCGTTCCAGATGCTCACGCAGGTGAGCGGGCGCGCGGGAAGGCGTGCCGACAAGCCCGGAAAGGTTCTGATCCAGACAGCGAACCCTTCACAGCCCTTGCTCGAAAAGATCGTCAATAACGACTACTGGGGGATGTACGAGGCCGAAATCGCGGAGCGTGAGAAGTTTAACTATCCGCCATTTACCCGCCTCATTAAGGTTACCGTGAAGCATATCGACGAGGGTACCGCCCACCGCGCTGCGAAAGTGCTGGCCGAAAAACTGACGGCCCATTTGGGCGCCAGCAGGGTTCTGGGGCCGCAGCCGCCGCTGGTCGAAAGAGTAAGAAATCAGTTTTTGTTCGATATTCTCATCAAACTTGAACGAGAAAAGATTAATTTTAAGGCGGCAAAGTCATTTATACAGGAAAAAGTAATTGACATTCTGACTGACAAGACGCTAAAAAGCATCCAGGTTGTCATCGACGTGGATTGTTTATAAAACATCATTTACTGCACATTAACTTTATGTCTTCCAAAAAAACCAGAATTGTTGCAACCGTAGGCCCGACCTCGGAATCCAAAGAAACATTATTCGCATTGGCCAAAGCAGGAGTGAACGTGTTCCGTCTCAACTTCTCCCACGGCACCCACGCTGACCACCTGCAAAGACTCACTAACATCCGCGAGATCAACGAAGAGCACGGCCTTAACCTGGCTATTCTTCAGGATTTGCAAGGCCCTAAAATCCGTATCGGTCTGGTGGCTGAAAAAGACGGCGTTCTGATCGAATCGGGAAAGAAACTGATCCTTTCTAACACCGAAGTGCTTGGTACTGCCGAGAAAGTAAGCACGCCTTACGACGGGATGTACAATGATGTAAAAATCGGTGACCGCGTGTTGATGGATGATGGTAAACTGGAAGTACTGGTTACCGGAATCGATGGAACGGATGTAATCACGGAGGTTATTTATGGTGGTTACCTGAAATCCAAGAAAGGCGTTAACCTGCCTAACACGAAGGTTTCAATGCCTTCGGTAACGCAAAAAGACTGGGAAGATCTCGACTTTGGCCTGGAAAACAATGTGGAATGGATCGCATTGTCGTTCGTCCGCACAGCCGAGGAAATCACCAAAGTGAAGGAATATATTGCCAACAAAGGTAAAAGCGCACGTGTTGTAGCGAAAATCGAGAAGCCTGAGGCTATCGTTAACATCGATGAGATCATCGAAGTAACAGATGGTATCATGGTTGCCCGTGGTGACCTCGGTGTTGAGCTTCCGGCGGAAGAGGTGCCGATGATCCAGAAAATGATCGTTGAGAAGTGTAACCGCGCCGGCAAACCTGTTATCGTGGCTACGCAAATGCTCGAAAGCATGATCGAAAGCCCCCGCGCAACCCGCGCCGAGCTGAACGACGTAGCGAACTCGGTACTCGACGGTGCCGACGCCGTAATGCTTTCAGCTGAAACCGCATCCGGTAAATACCCGATCCTGGCCGTGGAAAGCATGACCAGAACCATCGAGAAGGTGGAAGCCAACAGCAAAAGCATATATTTCAGACACCACGCGGCTGTTAATGACGCGCCAGGTACTTACAAACTGAATGACAACGTGGTAATGAGCGCATGCCGTCTGGCACGTGACACCCAGGCCGCGGCGATCATCGGTATTACGCGTTCGGGATACACTTCATTCCGCCTGTCGCACCACCGTCCGAAAGCTAACCTGCTGATCTTCACATCCAACAAGATGCTGATGAACCAGCTGGCATTGTACTGGGGTACCAAAGTATTCTACTACGATCGCGACCAGGGCGTTTCGACCGACGACCTCATCGAAGACATTAAAACTTTCCTCGTCGAAAAAGGCGAATTGCAGAAAGGTGATGTGTTCATCAATACATTGAGCATGCCGGTTTCGAGACAGCGCAAAACGAATACTGTGAAGCTGAGCGTGGTTGAGTAATCGTCACATACATTATTATCGCAAGGGCGGCGGAATGTGATTCCGCCGCCCTTTGTGCTTTTACCGCTTGATTATTGAGCATATTAGTTTGCACATTGTACTGATTATCAGTTTCACATTTTTTGTATCTTCGATAATGAGCTAACCGAATATCATCCATGATAGCTTCACCAACGCCTGGCTTCGACATTCCTGAAAATGCTTTGGAAGAGAGCATTCCCACCTCGCTGATACGCGAGATCATCGACGGGAAACCTTACTACTATAAAGGTTACCGCGAGGTGCTTGAGGGCAACATGAACATCGAAGGGATTATGGGTTGCAGTACGTTACAGTCTTACATCATGGTTTACCTGTTAAAGGTCCTGCTTCGCACCATTGACGAAGACCGTTACATAATTTCTGCCAGTGAGCCAGGCCTGCATATCGACAGGAGAAACAATCTGGCATCAGATATTATGATTTTCGATAGCAATGTGCTCACAATAGAGCAAATTAACCTGAACTATGCACAAGTAACGCCCTCCGTATCCATTGAAATCGATACGCGTGTGGAGCTGGAAGATGTTGCGGAAAGCGAATATGTTACGCTAAAAACGATGAAGCTGCTTGAATTCGGGGCAGAGAAAGTAATCTGGTTCTTTACCAAAACGAAAAAAGTGATGATCGCAACTCCCGGCAACTGGTCGACGTCCGACTGGGACCGCGAAGTGATCCTGTTGCCCGGTGCCGTGTGCAACGTGAGCCAGTACTTGCGAAGCAAAGGGTCGAAATTTGCCTGAAAGACCATCAGGGCGCTAAAAATTAACTTCAACCGCCAATATCTCTTCGGCGGTTTTTTATTTTTTTAAATAACTAATAAAATAGTTTTGAAACTAACTAAATAGTCATACATTTGAATTACCCATTACTTATAACCCATTTTAAAGAAAGAACACATGGAAATCCGTAACCTGACGAGGGCTGAGGAAGAGGTCATGAGAATACTCTGGCAATTGAAAAAGGCGTTTGTGAAAGACATTCTTGCTGAAATGCCGGAGCCCAAGCCGGCCTACAATACGGTATCGACGATCATCCGCATTCTTGAAAAGAAGGAGGTCGTCGGCTACAATGCCTACGGAAAAACGCACGAATACTATCCACTCATTTCGGAAGAGGAATATAAACGCCACGAAATGAAGCAGTTGATGATTAACTACTTCGATAATTCGCTCCCGAACCTGGTTTCCTTTTTTGTAAAGGATAATGATCTGAACACCAGGGACCTCGATGAGATCATGAAGCTGATCAACCAACATAAGAACGACCAGTAAACCATCTTTTAGCCATGGAAACGCTATTATATATCGGCAAGGTGAGCCTCTACTGGGTACTATTTTACCTCTGCTACTGGCTGATGCTGCGCAAGCATACGTTCTTCAAGTGGAACCGGTACTATCTGCTGGCGGCACTGCTGGCGGCATTTGCATTCCCATTCATCATCTATCCCGAGTCGGCGCCGCGATTGCCCGTGGTGTATGAGGTAAGTGCGTCGGCCTTCACCATCTCCCAGGCAACGGAAAAGTCGCCGGGAATCGACTGGATGACGGTTTTCTGGCTCGTGTACTCCCTCGGGGCGTTGGCAATGGCCTTTCGGCTGGGGAGGCAGGTCCTGCTATTGAAAAAACATCTCCGCTCGGGCGACGTGATCGAACTCGACGATTGCAAAGTAATGATCACTGACGCCAATCAGGTGGGCTCATTTTCCTTTTTCAATTGGATTATCATCAACCAAAATGACTACGAGCAGCATTTTGACGCCATTATGCGCCATGAAATGGCCCATGCGAGCCAACGGCACAGCCTCGATATTTTGTTGGTCGAAATACTGAAAATCGCATTCTGGTTTCATCCTGTGTTGTGGTTCTACAAACGCTCTTTGCAGGAAATCCACGAGTACCTGGCTGATGCGCAGGCGCCCAATCGTGAGCATTATGCACATTTCCTGCTCTCCTATGCGCTTCATGCACCCGTAGGCTCGCTCGCGAACCATTTTTTCAAACCGTCTCAAATCAAAAATCGAATCCGTATGATCTACAAAAGCAGAACTTCAAAATGGATGCTGGGCACATATGCGATCGCCGCCGCATTAATAGGTTCTACCGCATTGTTTATTGCCGGCTGTGAGCGGCAGGAGGCCGATAAATCTGCCGGGCAGCAGGCGAAGGTCGAAGCAGACCGTTCATTGGCGAACAAACCCATTTTTACCGTGGTGGAGCAACAGCCAGAATTCCCGGGAGGTAATGAGGCGATGTTCAAGTTTCTGGGCGATAACATCAGATACCCGGAAGCCGCTGCCAAGGCAAATACCGAAGGCAAGGTAATACTTTCATTTGTCGTCACCGAGGATGGAGAAACCAGGGATATCAAGGTTTTGAAAAGTGTAGGACAGGGTTGCGATGAAGAAGCGATACGCGTTTTATCCAAATTCCCGAAATGGGAGCCGGGCATGCAGAATGGACATAAGGTAAATGTCCAGTATCACCTGCCGATCAATTTCAAGTTAGAGGAAGACAAACCTTCGAAGTCATCCGCTCAAAAAGTTGAGAAAGAAATTCCGCTTATCGCCGAAACTTTCGAAGACAGAACTGAGCTACGTGCGGGCGAGGGATCGGATGCCAGAATACAATTTCGAGGCTCAGCCGAGCCATCCGAAAATCAGCCGCTATATATACTGGACGGCGAAGTAATGGAGGATGGCCTTTCGCTTAACACCATCGAGGCGAACACCATCAAGAGCGTGAGCGTATTCAAAGGACCGGAAGCTACCAAAATCTACGGGTCGAAAGGCGCGCAAGGCGTAGTTTCCATCATTACCAAAGCCAAGTAACCCAGCACAACGCATCCCGTCATGGAAACGCTCCTCTATCTGGCAAAAGTCAATTTGTACTGGCTGCTATTTTATGCTTGCTATTGGCTTTTGCTTAGAAAACACACCTTCTTTCACTGGAATCGTTTCTATCTGCTGGGATCGCTGCTGATCGCTTTTGCACTGCCCGCCATTCGCTTCGCCCAACCGGTAACGACTTTTTACGTCCCGGAAAACGTCTACCAGAAAGCAACGATCTCGGTCGCGGTTGTGGCTGGCGAGGCTCCCGCCGCAGGGGACAATATCTGGCTTTGGATTACAGGAATCTACCTGGCCGTGGTGCTGGCGCTGTTTTGGAAATTCCTATCCGGTCTGCACAGATTATTCAGGACAGCCGACCGGAGCGAACGGATCGACATGGGACATTATACCCTCGTACTGCTTCCCGGAAATACCGATTATGCAATAGGAAGCTCGTTTTCATTCTTTCGCTGGCTGTTTCTCAGTGCGCAGGATTACCGGTACAATGCAGACGCCGTGATCAGGCACGAATACGAGCACATCCGGCAGAGACATACGATCGATATTCTGCTGGTGGAGCTGATCAAAATCTGTTTCTGGTTCAATCCGGTGATTTGGCTCTATAAACGTTCTATTCAAACGGCGCACGAATACCTTGCAGATCTGCCAGTTCCCAACCGCAACGATTACGCTTCATTCCTGGTCGCCTATGCCCTGCGCAGCCCGGATATAGCCATTGCAAATCACTTCTTTAATTCATCGATGCTCAAAAGCCGAATTAATATGATTTACAAAAAACGCAGTTCCCCCTGGTTTCTGACCCGATACCTTCTCATCGTGCCTATCATAGCAGGCTCCCTCGTGATCACAGCATCCAGAGCACCATTGCAGGCAATCACGCAGCTCAATACATCAGTGGGGCAAGACAAGCCGGTAAAAGGCAATATTACCGACGAAAACAACGCCCCGATTGCAGACGCGATCGTGATAGTAGCCGGAACTACCCGCGGTACCACCACAGACCGGAACGGCTGGTTCGAATTGAACAACGTACCGACAAATGCTACGCTGGTCATTACCCACGTCGCTTATCAAACGCAGGAAATAAAGGTCACCGATAATCTGGTGGAACTCGCGTTGATCATGAAAAAGTTGGTTAATTAAATTTCCGGCGCGGTGGTTGTAGGCAAGCCGGTCGCTACGGGGAATAAAACCACTTCTGCCTCCGCCCCCTCCCCGGCAAATAACGATATGAAAGTGATGGAGCAGCTCCCCGAATTCCCGGGCGGCAGGGAGGCATTGATGCAATATCTTCTTCAGAACCTGGAATACCCTGAAACTGCCCGCAAGATCAACCTGGAAGCCCTCGCGCTGGTTTCTTTCACAGTCGATAAGCACGGGAATATCCGTAATGCCAAAAGTCTTAAAAACATCGGCTACGGTATTGATAAGGAAGCATTACGTGTCGTGAATGAAATGCCGACATGGAACCCGGCGGTACAGAATGGAAAGCCTGGCGAAATGGAGTATACTTTGGAAGTCAATTTCAAGATCGAGAAAGACGAGCAGGACAAGCGGCAGGGATTTCTTAATTTCAATACAAAAGGAATTTCTCCACTTCCGTCGATGGACGAGGTCAACTCTTTTCTTCACGGAACGCTGAACCTGTCGAAATCCGGAAAGGTTCCCGACGTCGCCTACGGAGGATCGTGGAGCCTCCTCCCGAGAACGCCGTCGATGAATGCCGATGGGCAGACAGACAAGTACCGGTATCTCAACTACGGCGGCACATATCTGAAACATCCTGCACCGGTATTCAGAAAGGTGGAAACGAAATACCAAAAGCTTGATTGAATCACTATGCGACCATTTTCTGGTCGTAAATCCTGATATTTGGAAGTCTAATTAACCTATTCTTCCAATTCCATGTCAATCCTGAAAGCTGCCATCATCGGCGGCGGGCATATTGCCGACCAGAACCATCTTCCGGCATTAGCTAAATTATCCGATCGCGTCAAGGCCGTCTCAATATGCAGCCGCGACATCCATAAGGCACAGGCCCTTGCCGACAAGCACGGCGTGCCATTTGCCTATGACAGCCCCGATGATATGTACCGGAGCGAAGGCAAGCCGGACATTGTCATCAACTGTACAGCCAATAACCTGCATTATCCGTTCACGATGCAGGCGCTTGAACACGGTTGTCATGTGTTTTGCGAAAAGCCGCCTGCTATGAACGCCCGCGAGGCACGTGAAATGGCCGATCTGGCAAAAAAGAATGGGTTAACGCTGGCCTACAACTTCCAACGCCGGCACGCTCCGGAATACACTACGCTTCAAAACTACCACGCACTCGGCAACCTGGGCGAAATTTATCACATCAAAGCCAGCTACCTCCGTCGTCGCGGCATTCCGGGCTGGGGTAATTTTACCAACAAAACCATTCAGGGAGGTGGGGCGTTGATCGACCTGGGAGTCCACATCCTCGATCTTGCATTGGGTTTGGCAGGCTATCAGCACCCTGCCCGCATTGTTGCCAACACGTATGATTTTATTGGAAAAGCAGGTGGGAAAGGCTTAAAAGGCGCCTGGAACCCTGCTACTTTCGAGGTGGAAGATGCCTGTTTCGCACATCTGTCGTTTCCGGGGAATGTCAGCATTGCGCTATCCACCTCATTTGCTTTGAATATGGAACAGGAAGAGACGATTAACCTGGAAATCTTCGGCACCAAAGGCGGGGCTAAGCTCTTCCCGCTATCGGTACACACGGAAATTGCAGGTGAACTGGCCGATATCCGCTTCCCGCATTTGACCGATGTCGACGCGCAGTTGGAGAACACCTCGGCATTCCTCGATCTGTGCGACGGCAAGCCAGCCAACATCTGCGACGGCGAACAAGGTGCCATCCTCCAATCGATCGTAGCGCAAATCTATCAAAGCGCCGCAGATCAATAAAAACGAAGAAAGGGTTTGAAGACCCAATCTTCAAACCCTTTCATTCTCCTTCCTCCTCTTCCCTTCTCCCTAAAAATTATTTAGCCGTAGCCATCACCATTTTGATATCGTTCTTGGCACCGACTTCGAGTACATCCACCAGGTCTTGCACGGCGAGGTTTTTATCCACCCGTAGCACCACGGTGCGCTCTTCAACATTGGCAAAGATATTTTGCAGCTCTACTTCCAGCCTGTCGAAAGGAACAGGCTCTTTATCGATAAAATAGGCCTTGTGTTCGTCAACCGACAATGTAATCTGCTTTTTGTACATCTGCTGTGTTGCCGCCGCCTTTGGTAGCATCAGTTTGATCACGTTCGGATTGGACATCGTGGAAATGATCAAAAAGAACAAAAGCAGGAAGAACATAATATCGTTGAGCGAGTGCGTAAACACCTCCGGGGCAAAGCGGCTCTTCCGACGAATTTTCATATTGGAAATGGGTTTCAGGACCTGTCAGGTTATACTACCTGGAAAGTCCGTTAATATCAATTTTTTGCAGCAACAGGCTTTTGAAGCACATCCAGGAAATCGGAAGCAGCCATTTGCAGCCGCAATGCAAAGCGGTCGATTTTCATATTCAGCAAGTGGTAGCCTGCATAGGCGATCAGACCGATGATCAGACCTGAACCGGAAGTGATCATTTTTTCATACATACCACCTGCGATTGTACTGATATTAAAATCGTTTGAAATGGAAATGTCGTAGAAAATACGGATAATACCGGAAATCGTACCCACAAACCCGAGCATAGGCGCGATACCCGCGATCACCCCGAGGTAAGGAAGGTTTCCTTCCATTCGTTGGATCTCGATCTGGCTGGCGTTTTCGATCGTTGTTTCAATGTCCTTGATCGGATAACCGATGCGGCCAATCGCTCTTTCAAGAATGCGACCCGCGGCATTGCGTTGGTTTCTGCAAAGCGATTCGGCTGATTTCAGGTTTCCCTGCTGGATAAAATCTTTGACATTATCCACGAATTGCGGCTCGATCTTGCCATTGGCACCGATACCGAGGAAACGTTCGATGATGAGGAACAGCGTGGCCAGAAACAGCAATCCGAGTGGCAACATTACCCACCCCCCTTTGGCGAGCAGATCAATTACAGAAAGGCCCTGCTCAGCGACGGGTGCAGCCGCAGTAGAGTCAGTAAGTGCTTGCAGAAGCATCATATCAGAAATAAAAAGTGAATGGTTAAGCGAATGAAACAGAGGTCGATTCTACGTAAAAACAATTTTGATCTTAAACGGAGCAAAAAGCCCCTTATTGTTTAAAGGGCAAATATAGGAAAATTACTCTTTGGGCGCGGGAAAGAGGCTGCTTACATTCTCGGTGCCATCGTAAAGATCGGCCATAGAGAGCGTTGCGCCAATTGTCTGGATGGTAATTGTATCGGTTAGGGAGAATGCGTCATCGGCAAGAAGCCACTGATTATCGGCGGTGCGACGGTAAACCTGCGCCTCAGGTTTCCGGGAATCTATCGTCACATACTCCTGCAAGGTTTCGATGTCGCGGTACAATTTGAATTTGTGGCCGCGGTCGTATTCGGTGGTGGATGGGGAAAGAATTTCTATAATAACCGATGGGTTAATAACCGTATTGCGGTCGAGCTCTGCAAACTTGTTTGGCCCGCAGACAATGAGAATGTCAGGATAAGTATAAAGTGAGTTGGAAGGAATATGAATCCGTTGATCGCTTGAATAACTTTTGCAGGATTTGTTCTTTTTCAACACGGCATAGAGCTCACCTACTGCATTATCCTTTATCCGGTTATGATTCGGCGCAGCCCCTGCCATCATGACGATCTTCGCCT
>CBIHPQ010000185.1:0-12871 GCA_966211825.1 uncultured Dyadobacter sp.
TGCGAACGCCCGCGAGCTCGGGCAAATCCGGTTGCAGGCCGATCGATTCAAAAATAACCTGATCAATCGCCGCTCTGTCAAATCCATAATGCTCAAAAAGCCGGACGATATGCGACGCCATTTCATCGAGTGCTTCCATTGCGTCGGCAGCCGTTACGATCTGCCGGCCTGCCCAGACCGAGAGATCCTCCGCATTCCCCGACAGTTTTTCTCCTTTTTGTTGATGAAGTGTTTCAATTTCAAAACCATACAAATGTGCCAAAACAGCCTGCATTCCAGGCACTGGCCCATTCGGAAGCCTCGTGAGCGATTGCAGCATGTCTGTCAGCGCATCGCCTTCCGGCATCTCGCCGAGCGTGTGCAAACCGTTGCGGATCTGCGCCGCGCCCAGTTCGCAGAGGTAACCATCAATGTCCTCGATCAAATGCGCAATGTCCTTGCCGTCCATTTCAGCGAGGCTCACCGGCACGCCTTCGGGCGTCATATCGTCGTCCCAGTCATGCTTGTGGTCGCCATGATCGCGGCTCAGCATGGCCGAAAGGTCGGCGTCGAGGTTAGTTTGTTTAATCAGGTCCCAGATTTGCCTTTGCAGTAATGGCAGTTTCGAAGGATCGAGACTTTCTACCTGATAATACTCGTCTACCAGCTGGGTAAGCTGCGCAAGTTCGCCGTAAGTATCGGCTGAGGTCATGGGCGGCGTCAAATGGTCGACGACCACGGCATGCGCGCGCCGTTTAGCCTGGGAACCTTCCCCGGGATCGTTGATAATAAATGGGTAAAACAATGGTAAATCTGCCAGAAAAGCATCGGGAAAGCAATTTTCCGACAGTCCGATCCCTTTTCCGGGCAGCCATTCCAATGTCCCGTGCTTGCCCACATGAACGATCGCATCCGCCCCCCAGCCATCACGCAGCCAGCGGTACAATGCATAATAATGATGCGTAGGCGGCAAATCGGGCTGGTGATAGATCGCATCGGGGTCCATACCATAGCCCCTCGGCGGCTGCAAGGCCACAAATGCATTTCCCAGGTCCAGCCCGGCCAATGCAATGTGGCCGTCATGCACATAGGTCGCCCCCGGTGCAGCCCCCCATTGTTTCAGCATCTTTTGGCGGGCGACTTCGGGCAGTTCTTCAAACCAGCCTGCATATTGCGCCGCAGGCACGCGCGCCGCTGCCTGCGAGAGCTGGCCCGGCGTCAGGAAATCCTCGTCGTAAGCACAACGGTCTATCAATGAGTGGATCAACTCTGTTCCGGTTGCAGGAAGGTCGTCGATCCGGTAATCTTCGGCTTGCATTGCCCGCAGGATGTTCATCAGCGAGGCAGGCGCGTCCAGGCCCACCGCATTCCCGATCTGTGAAGCTTTTGTATTGGAATTGGTTAAAATGAACGCAACTTTTTTATCTGCATTCTTCAAATGCCTTAATCTTGCAAAACGAATAGCCAAACCAGCGACACGATCGATCCGGTTATCCAACGGCTGATAGCCACGGGAATCTTTTCCCTTCTCTTTAAATGAAATTGGCACGGTGATAATGCGGCCGTCAAACTCCGGAATGGCCACATTCATCGCGGTATCCAGCGGGTTCAGCCCCCGTGCCGACGACTCCCACGGGCCCTGCCCCATACCACTTGTAATAGCCTGCAAAACAGGCACATTCAAATCCAGCAACGCTTCGGAAGGCCTGCTGGCATTCCCGGCAGGCTGGATATCCGTCATGGCGAAGGAAATCGTATTGATCAGCACATCGATTCCCGCCTCTATCTCGAAATAACCGAAGGCCAGCGGCTTGCCTGTTTCGGCATCCACGGATTTGAGGGAAGATGTGAAAACGGGCAGTACATTCACGCCGCGTTCTTCGAGCGTACGGATCATCACGTCCACGAAATGAGTATTCCCGCTCAGCCAATGCGCCCTGTAAAAGGTAATGCCCACCGTCGCGAGGGCCGGATCGCGGTATTTCAGCCAGTCGGATTTATCGGCAAATTCAGGCAGGTCGGGATGGTAAATGCCTTGTTCGGGCAAATGTACGGGGGCCTCGGCACCGAAACCGGTCATCAGTAAATGATCTGAAAGGTAGCTCAGCAACGAAATCAGGTTGTTATAACCACCAGCCTGCAAATAGGCCAGCGTTTCATGCAAAATGGCAGGCGAAACCGTGGATACCGCCGCAAACTCCGGGTTCAGCTCACCGGTACCGCTCACGACGATCAGCTGCTGCCCCCGCTGCCCGGCCAGTTTCACGAGTTCATTGAACCCGGGAATGCTGCTCAACCGGCCATGAATGCGAACAATGATGATCCTGGCTTCGGCGATTTCGCGTTGCAGGAGTTGCTGCATTTGCTCCTCGCTTTTGATCGCCATCAGGCTTATTCCCGTCGTTTTAGGAAAATCTTCCGGCAGGAGCTGCAAGGCGCGGTCGAGGGTGAGCAGGTCCGTGTCCGCGTGCGTGAGGAACACGATCCCGTCGGCAGGAATGGCCGTTTGCCCGATTTGCGTAGCCGTTTCAGAGCCTTTCCAGGTATAAAATTGGAATACATATTCGGCCAGGTCGGAAGGCGGTACCAGGTAGCGATCGGCCTTGACCATGCTTTCGATATAATCAAAGATCGCGATGATCTGCCAGTCATAATTAATCGAATGGAACCACACCGAATGCCCGTCGAACAGCAGCGTCACCACATTGGCCAGCGTGCACGGGCCGAGACAGCCGCCTTTGGTCATATGCACGACATTCCGGAGCTTGCGCCGCAGCCATTCATTTTTATACAATTCCACGGGAATCGGCGCATAACCGCGATCGACCCGCCCGCAGCAGCAGGCATTGTAGCAATAGGAAAGATGCCCCCGTCGCTGGACGAGGTTAATGGCTTTTCCGTCGGATCGGGTAACACGCTGGCGTTTCATTGAGGATTGTCGACTGTCGGCCATTCGCTTTCGGTTTGATGCTTGGTTTTATTGATGAGGTGTTGAATAAATCCGGGCTTATCGGCCCAGTAGAGGTGCAGGTAAGAGGCAAATGTGTTGCTTGTCCTGAAAAGCTGAGAATCCACGGCTACCCCTCGCGCATTGGTCACGAACGCTGCTTCATCGTCCATACCGTGTTCTTTGAGTGCAGAATAGTGAAATTCATGCCCTTTGATTTCCAATCCGTCCCAATTCACTACACGGTAGCCCAGCGTCATTTTCGACCGGTGAAGGGTGGTGACGCAGTTTAGCACACCCGCCATTTCGAAAGCATTGCCCTTTCCATCCATAAGCTCTTTCCCGAGGTACATCAGCCCCCCGCATTCGGCGTAAGTCAATCCGCCATTTGCGCAATAATGCCGGATACTATCGAGCATTGGTTGATTTTTCGACAATTCGCCCGCAAACAATTCGGGATAACCGCCCGGCAGATATAGCAGGTCGGTTTCAGGCAAAACACTGTCATTCAAAGGACTAAACCATTGAATTTCGCCGTAAGCACGCAGGGATTCGATATTTTGCTCGTACAAAAAGGAAAATGCCTCGTCCCGCGCGATGGTTATGCGCAGGTTTTGAGGGTTGTTTTTTGTTTGATTTAAATGGATTTGCTGACCTGACTGGTTTTCAAAAGCATCGTCCACAGAAGTGATTTCCAGTAGCCGGTCCAGATTAACCGTCCGGGGAATAATTTCTGCAAGCCTTTGGATAATTTGTTCATAATCCGTTTCCGCGGAAATGTGTAATCCTAAATGCCGGGAGGGAATGTGCAGCGCTTCATTTTTGGGTAAATATCCCAATGCTTCCACGCCGGCATCAGCGCAGGCATCCTGTAAAAACCGGTAATGCGATTCGGTGTTCACGAAATTGAAGATCGCCCCCACTACACGGATACCGGGATAGAAATTCTTCAACCCATAAATCAACGGCGCCGCCGAATAGGCCATCGACTGCGCATTGATCACCAACACGACGGGCATATCGAGCAATGCCGCGATCTCCGCGCTGCTGCCCTTCATTTTATCGGCGCCATCGAACAAACCCATCACGCCCTCGGCCACACGCACATCCGCCCGCGACGCATAATGCGCGTACACATCCCGCACATGCGCCTCCGAAGCCATAAAAGTATCCAGATTCACCCCCGGCCTCCCCGAAGCCGTCGAATGATGGATGGTATCAATATAATCCGGCCCGCATTTGAAAGCCTGCACGCCAAGCCCCCTGTTCCGCAACGCACGCAACAACCCCAGGGTCAACGTAGTCTTGCCCGAATTGCTCGACGGAGCGGAGATTAGAAAACTTGATTTTGCATTGATCATAAGGCGCTGTCTTCCTCCGACTACCATCATCATCCCATTTGTCGTTTCATCCCTACTAAAACAGGTATTTACCGAAATTCGCAACATGGCAGATATCTCGTCATATACCGCATCAAACCGGAACGGATTGAGGTCCTGAACATCATTCACAGCAGTCGCGGCCCCTCGAAAATCAAAGCAACCCGCAAAATCAGGATTTGAGGCGCGTTGAATCACAGAAGAAAAATCAGCAAGAAAAAAGAAAGGCATTCCCAGGCAGCGACGCCACCCGCGGGATCGTCGGACCGCCAATGTGGGCGAAAACCAACGAATATCCAAACCAGACCCTGCTTCATACCGCGAAAGCATTGTCAACAAGGAAAGATCGGGTGCTCTGGCTTGGACAATTTTGAATGATTGAATGATTGAATGACTGAATATTTACTATTCAATCATTCAGTCATTCGGTCATTCAAAATTGTCCTTCACAGTTGCGCGACAGCTCGTGATTTTCACACGATTCCCCCGTAATGCGTTGGTACGCAATACCTTTTCCTGTTGGAGAAGTATGTTAAAGAACTTTTTGTGCCGTAAAGTTAGCGGTATTCGGCTATTATTCTGGTTTATCTCCGACAAAAACGCATAGCTTTGCACATTCATTGGTTCGCGCCTCCGAGGCGTGATTAAAAGGGAATCCGGTGTAAATCCGGAGCAGTACCCGCTGCTGTAAGTTCACTAAACGATGCTCTTGTAAGATGTCACTGGGATAGAATTTTGAATGACTGAATGATTGAATGATTGAATGACCGAATATTTTCTATTCAATCATTCAGTCATTCAATCATTCAATCATTCAATCATTAACCCGGGAAGGCGCAAGAGCTGAACGAGCCAGAAGACCTGCCGTTGAATGATCCGGTTTTGCTTTCGGGAAGAAAGGCAAGAGGAAACGGCAGGCTGCCATGCGGCCGTGCTGCTCCCTGCATTCTCCCATAAGTTATTTTCTAATTTATGCGGAAATCCAAATGATTCATTATCTGCTTATTGACTCGCTGCTTCTCGGCGTGCAGCATTCCTTCGAGCCCGACCATATGGCGGCGGTTTCGGTGTTGGCCACGGAAGAGAACAAAAGTCCGGCGCAGCGAAGCGCGGCCCGCCGTTGGAAGCTTATCTGGCGGTCGTCGCATTGGGCGCTGGGACATTCGTTTACCCTCATTTTGTTTGCGGTGCTGGTGCTGCTGCTCAAATCTACCCTATCGCTGCACATTGCGGACCGCGTCGAGCTGCTCGTAGGGCCGCTGATGATCTGGCTGGGCGTGCTGGCGATCCGGCGGAATTTCATTAAACAAACCCCGGACACTGTCCAGCCCGACCGCAAGGTGAGCCGTTCGTTCTGGGTGGGCATGGTGCACGGCCTCGCGGGCACGGGAGGTGCGTGTGCAGTGGCGCTCACACTGGCGGCGCGCGATGCCATGACGGCCGTGTGGATTATCATTCTGCAAAGTCTGGGCATTATACTTTCCATGTCGGCCTACGGCTATTTTTTCGCCTTTTCCATCGGGCGCTTCGCTGAAAACCGCGAGCGATTCCTGATGATCGTCAACTACCTAGTTGGCACATTTTCGATCCTGATCGGCGCTACTACACTCTATGAATCATTTCAATTTTAACCAATGCATATCATTCTTTACCGCACCTTTCAGGTTTTCACAGCTGGGATTACCATTTCATTATCAACACTTTCTGCCACATCAGCACAGGAAAGCAGCCCGGATTCCTCGAACCGGAAGCTGCTCGATCCGGTGGTGGTAACGGCTACCCGCTTTGAAACCAAAAAAGAAAAAATCGCCCAAAAGCTGGACATTATTTCCAGGGAAGATATCCAGATGACGCCTTCAACGGACCTGACGGACATTGTCCGTAAAACTGCTGCCGTGGATGTAATCCAATATCCTAATCTTTCTTCCGGCATCGGGATACGCGGGTTCCGGCCGCAATTTTCGGGGTTAAATCAAAGGACGTTATTGCTGATCGATGGGCGTCCTGCCGGTGCTACCAACCTTTCGCAGATCAATTTGAATGGTATTGAAAGAATTGAGGTCTTGAAAGGCCCAGCCTCGTCCTTGTACGGCTCGCAGGCGATGGGCGGCGTGATCAACGTCATCACCCGGCGATCCAAAGGTGCGGCCGGCGGCAATGCATTTGTGGAATACGGCAGTTTCAAAACCATTCAGGCAGGGCTCAATACCGGCGGAAATATTACTTCTAAACTGGATTATGACCTTTCTTTCAGCTATCTGGAAAGAGCGAAGGATTACAAGATCGGGGAAGATAACTGGCTCCGGAATGCATTCGGTTACAAACATGCGCAGAAGAACTACACCGATCGCCCCGTCGTCGAAACCGATGAAACGACCGGTGACGGAGACCGGAGACGATTCACCAAACTGCATTACTTCTCGGGCGCATTGCGGCTGGGGTATCAGCTCAACGATCGCTGGCGCGTGGATGTGCGCGGGGAACGCTTCCAGGCGGGAGACGTGGAATCGCCCGGCGAACTGTCGTCGGGAAGTACGGAAGCCAGCACCAAAGATGTGGACCGGCAGGCTGTCGATATTTCTCTAACGGGGCAAATCGGGCAGCATAGCCCGAGCTTGAAAGTATATGCGTCGGAAGAAAACACGCGCAATTACACGCAAAATGTATCAGGCAAACCGGTCGTACCTTTCCGCTCTGCCGAGGGGCATAATGCATGGAAGGGCATTCAGGTGAAAGATGTCTGGACGCTCGGCAGGCATTCTCTGATACTGGGATATGATTACCTCAATGCGTCCACCAACAGCCGCCGCTGGACCAACGATACCACCGAACGCGCACCGACCCAACCCGAATATGCATTGATTTCCAGCGCATTCTTCGGACAGGCCTTGTTAAACTTCGGCAAACTCACCCTGCAACCCGGCATCCGCTTCGACCATATTACCTTCGACGTCCGCGAAACCCCGTTGCTGCCTACTTACAAGTCCGGCAAAAAATCGACGCCGTTCACCAGTCCGAGCCTGGGCATTACCTATGCGTTGCTGCCGTCACTCCGTGTGAAAGCCAACATTGGCCGCGCATTTGTGACGACCGACGCATACAGCGTTGCGGGTTACAATGAAATCCGCGACTCCAAAGGCCGTATAGCCGTCACGGCCGGTAATCCAGATTTGAAAAACGAAAGCAGCCTGAGCTGGGACCTGGGCCTGGATTTTAACAAACCACAATCCGGCTTCGCGGCGAATGTGACGTTTTACAGCACCAAAGTCGAAAACCGCATTGCCAAGATCATCAAAGTGGTGAACGAGCCGCTGGAAAACGGGGACATGATCACTTCCCGCGCAACATTTGTGAACGCAGCCGATGCCCAAATCACGGGTCTTGAAACCGAGGTATCCTACGATTTCGGAGCAAAAAGCGACTACCGCTATTCATTGAAGGCATTCTGGAACGGCAATTCCATAATCAAAGCCAAGGAGCTGATCGTGGGCACCGATGCATCAGAAGTCCGTCGCGACATCCAGAATGTCGCAAGGAATACCTTCAATTTTGGGCTAGCTTATGATAATTTAAAATGGCTGCAACTACGCCTTTCCGGCAGAGCAGTCGGAACCCGCAAAGACATCGACTATACCGACCCTATTAACCCGGAAATCGAGTATCCGCAATACATGGTCCTGGATTTCGTGGCCCAATTCAAAATTTCAGGTGGGCACACCATTGCATTAAAACTAAACAATGTGACCGACGAAAACTATTACGAGAAACGCGGCTACAATCTGCCCGGAAGGGCGTTGTCCGTTCGGTATCTCAGGAGTTTTTAATCGAATTCAAAAACCTAGTCAGCCTTACCACCTGATTCGGCTTTTTCTCGTTCTAGCTCTGCTTTACGGGCGAGGAACCAGTTACTCATCCATTGTCTATCCTCCTCAGACCTTTCGCCATTCCAAACCATCATAGGACCCTTTGGTTGCGTTCATTGAGTCCATAATCATGGGCAATCCAAACGGCAACCGGTCGCAACGAATGGTATTCATCACGACCGGTTGATAATCAGTATTTATCCCACCAATTCTTCACGCCCTTACTATTCCTTCCCCCTAATTTATCCAAAGCAGTCAGGTAATGCGTGCCGTTGAGAGAGGCTTCCACGAGCGGGTAGCTCATGCGTTTGGAGATGTCGGCGACTTCCGGGTCGAGGGAGCCGTCGGCGGGGAGGGCGAAGATGGCCTTCCCGGTGATCGGGTCCTTGAAGTCGAGGCGGAGGCGTTCGAGCCAGCCCTGCATGCCCTGGGTGTACATGGCTATCCACTTTTGGGAGCCGATGCTGTCCTTCCATTTGGCTGCACTGTAAGGTACTTTTCTGAGATACGCAGTGATATTGTCCTCGCGTACGCCCGCGAAGCGCATGGAAGCCATAATGCCTTCCTGGTAGTATTGCGCCGCAGTTCCGGTGAGTCCCACTTTCAATTCGCGGGCCTGGATTTCGGCAAGCATGAATTTTACCTCGGCCAGGTCGAGCCAGATCGTAGGCGCCGTGGCACCAACGGCGTAATTCGAGGGCAGGCTCACGAGCGTCGGGTCGCCATTCGAGCTCGCATCGCTGTTTTCCTGGCCATACACTTCGCCTACATAGGTATTGGTATTCAAAAGCGGCTGGGCAAAAATGGGTAGCCGGGGATCGTCGTATTGTTTGAGATAATCAATAAACGGCTTCGACATCGAGAAGTCGACACGCACTTTGAACGACTCATTTATCGGGTTGTTATTGGGCGGTGAAGGCAGCCATCGGAATAACGCACTTTGTTCCTGAGTACTGATTATCCCGCCATTAGCCGGATCGAGGGCTTTTTTAATAGCCTCGGTCGCTTCCGCAGGTTTCACATCGATCATCCGCAGCGCAATGCGCAACCGCAATGCGTTGGCAAAACGCTTCCAGGCATTCACATCGCCACCGTACACGACGTCGCCCGTAGCATAGCCAGGCTGAGTGGCGTCCAGGGCCTTCACCTGCTCATCCAGCGTCGTCAGCAGGCCGGCGTAAACCTCCTCGCCCGTATTGTACGAAGGTGTGACGTCATCCGCATTCAATGCCTCGGCATAAGGGACGGGGCCGCCGTAAATGTCTGTGAGGAAATGATAAGTATACGCTTTCATGATCTCCGCAATAGCGATCCGATTCCCAAACCCGGGCCATTTCGACTCCTGCTCAATCTTTTGCGCCTCGTGCAACTCATTCAGCACATCGGTATAAAAGGTGTTCCACATGATCTGGTTGATATTTTCCCGGATCTGATAGCGGCTCTCGTCGGAGTAGTAGGTCGAGGACCAGTATTGCGCATAGTACATTCCGAAACGGCCATTGTTCCACTCGTCGCTCACATTCGTGGAAAAGTTGAACTGCGCATTCGTCAGCAATTGGGCCGATGTCGCTTCTACCGCGCGGTTCGGGTCCTTATTCATTTCTTCAAAACCGTCGGTACAGGCCAGTGCCGACGTAAGCAGTAATGCGGTGGTTATTTTCCTGAAATTTTTCATAGCTGTTTTCATTTAAAATCCGAAAGAGACATTCACACCCATCGAGCGGACCGACGGTAATGCACCGCCTTCAAGCCCCTGCCAGTTGCTGATAGAGTTAGTGATGGCCGTGGGATCGACGTGTTTTGAATTTGATTTGATTAACCAAAGATTACGGCCGGAGACCGACACCCGGACCTTGCTGAATGGCGTCCTGGAAACCAAACCGACGGGAAGACTGTAACCCAGGCTGATTTCGCGCAGGTAAATGTAGCTGGCGTCGATGACGTCGATCGAGTTGATATTATAGCCGCCATTCCCGTTGCTGCTGTAATGGTTGCGTGCGGGAATTGCGACATCGTTGGGGGTACCGTCTTCCTTGACACCTTCTGCAATGATACCGTCCTCACGGATGCTTCCAACGGCGGTTTCTTCCAGGATACCGGTTTCACGTCCGAACATCTGTGTGGTCGAGAAGAAATTTCCGCCTTTCTGGAAATCAATCAATGCCGACAGGTTGAAACCTTTGTAACGGAATGCATTGATCAGCCCGCCGGTAAAGGACGGAAGCACCGAGCCCAGCACTTTCTGGTCGTCGGAACGCAGGTAAACGCCGTCTTCGTTCACCAGCTTTTGCCCTTTTTCATTATACACAAAATCATAACCTACTATGGAGCCGAACGACTCTCCCTCACGCGCTTCGAGCTGTACGGCGAACGGCGCATTCGCCAATACCATCGTTTTCTGATCGGTGGTAAGACTTACGATCTTGTTGTTGTTTTTCGCCCAGTTGAGCGTCACGTCCCACTTGAAATTTTCCGTCGACACCGGCGATGCATTCAGGCTCAATTCAATTCCCTTATTTTCGAGCAAACCTGCATTCACATATTTGTAAGTCGCCCCTGTTGCAGCTGAGCGGCTCAGCGGGATGATCTGGTTCCTGGTGCGGCGGTTGTAGTACGAGAAATTCAGCCCCAACCTGTTATTAAACACCTTCAATTCAGTACCCAGTTCGTATTCCGAGGTAATTTCCGGCTTCAAATCCGTGTTCGGCAATGTGTTGGGCACCGCCAACCGCGAATCCGTCCCGAACGGCTGATAAATCAGGTACGCGAGCGTCACATTGTAAGGATCGGTATCGTTACCCACCTGCGCAATTGCCGCGCGGAGTTTGAGGAAATTCAACCAGTTGGCATCGATCAGGCTCGACGCGATCCAGGACACCGAGCCCGACGGATAGAAATACGAATTGTGCTTCACAGGTAATGTCGACGACCAGTCGTTCCGCGCGCCGAGGTCGAGGAAGAGCATGTCTTTGTAACCCAATGAAGAGCTCGCAAACACGGAATTGATCCGTTTTTTGCTCTTCAAATCCGTAATATCCGGCCGTCCCATCGACGCTTCTATGCTAAACACATTCGAGCTTAATCCGTCCACCGTCTTCGAAATAAGCGTCGACCCGGAGCGCGTCATTCGGTTCACGCCCACGTTGGCATTCCAGGAAAAGTCTTTGGTGAAAAATCTGTTATAGGAAAGCAGTCCCTGGATGTTGTTTTCAAGGTGGCCGTATTTGCTAAGCCAATATTGCGATGTGTACTGCGAGCCGATCGCCACCCTTTCCTCCTGCGTTTCGAAGTAGGTGTCGGTCATGTATTTCAGTTCTGCGGTGAGCCCGTCGGCCAGCTTGTAATTAGCGGCAAGATTACCAAAAACCCTTGTGCGGCCGTCGGTTTCATAATTTTTGTGCCTTACCCAATACGGGTTGTTGGAGTAGCGCGGCGTAGGGTTGAACCACGAGGACCGGTTCCAGGTAAGCTGCGTGCCGTCGGGAAGTTCGTATTCCTTCATTTTGCTGAAATCAACCTGCCGCTGGCCCCATTGCGTAAACTGCACCATTACGTTTCCGCCATCATCGCCATAGCCTGTTCCCGGCCGGCCTTTGGCCGAATGCGTCACAAAATTCGCGGAACCCGAGATCGTCAGATTTTTGATGGCCTCGTAACTGGCATTGATGCTCGCATTATGCCGTACCAGTTTGGAATTGGGCAGGATAAACTTCTGGTCAAGGTTTGAGTAAGAAATGCGATAGGAACCTTTATCGGTCGCGCCATCGAGCGAGACGTTGTGGTTGAAGGTGCCTCCTGTTTCGAAAAAGCTCCTGATATTATTGGGCTGCGCTTCCCAGGGCACCACTTTTCCAAAATCAGGGTTGCCGCTATCCTTGTCCCAGCTCCAATAAGGCCGGTACAGCTGCCCTTCAAACTTCGGTCCCCACGATTCGTCGGTCGCGTATTGCGGGAGCAGATCGTACCTCCCCAGTCCGTCATTATCGTCGTAGCTGCCTTTGCGGTCGTCGGGGAATGCCTCGGGATTTTCATTGTAATAGAGCTTTTCAAATGCAAAACCGCCGCCGTATTTGTTTTGGTAACGGGGCAGTTTATAAACCTTGTCGATATTATAACCGAATGTGTAGGTCAGATTGGGCTTTTTCGATTTACCTCCTTTTTTGGTAGTAATTACAATCACGCCATTCGATCCCCGGCTGCCGTACAATGCCGTCGCTGCGGCGCCTTTGAGCACGGTTACATTCTCGACGTCGTTGGGGTTCAGGTCTTGCACCGAGTTGCCGAAATCATAACCGCCCGCGCCCCGCTGCTGTTCGAGCGAGTTGGTGTTGCGGTTTTCCATCGGCATCCCATCCACGACAAAAAGCGGGTTGTTATTACCGTAGATCGAGTTAATACCCCGGATATTGATCTTCGCCGAGCCGCCCATCGAGCCCGTGTTACCCGCTACCTGCACGCCCGCGAGCTTGCCCGCCAGCGAGTGTACGAGGTTGGCTTCCCGCACATTGCTCAGCTCTCCCCCGTCGATTTTCTGCGCCCCGAAACCGATCGATTTTTCCTCCCGCCTGATACCGAGCGCCGTCACCACCACTTCGCCCAGTTGCCGGGTGTCCTCCACCAATGTAACGTCAAGCTGCGAACGGCCGCCTACTTTGATTTCCTGTGTTTCAAACCCAATGTAACTGAACACGAGTACCGCAGTA
>CBIHPQ010000186.1:0-12836 GCA_966211825.1 uncultured Dyadobacter sp.
AGCGGGTATCGAGTCGGGTGATGTGAAATTGCTGCGCGATATCCTTTCCTATATCGACGACAACCTGAACTCGGCGCAGCTTAGCGTGGAAAACCTGGCCAGGCACGTGGGCATGAGCCGGGGCACGCTGTACACGCGGGTGCTGGAACTGAGCGGTCAAACGCCCATCGAATTCATCCGGTCGGTCAAGCTGGAAAAGGCGGCCCTGTTGCTGGAAAAAAGCGATATGAACGTTTCGCAGATCTCTTACACGGCGGGTTTCGCTACGCCCAACTATTTCACGAAGTCGTTCAAGGCCAGGTTCAATATGCTGCCGTCGGAATACAAGGCAATGAAGCGAAAGCCGTTTGCGGAAATAATTTAATTTTTTGACCGAAAGTTACATTTTGTTAAGTGTGGTATTGACATTTTATCTAACTTGCTTAATCTTTAACGAGTACAATTTTTTCACACTTTAAGTCCATCGAAAGCATTTTCGCCCGCGATGATGATTGCCTCCGGTTCGGTGCACGTTTGATGCGCTGATTTTTTTATCCTTTTCCAAAAAGTGTTTGTTTAACGATTATTCAACAACCTATGAAAAACCTTTTACAGGGGTATCTTCTAACAAAAGCCAGGCGCGCCCTGCTGCTGGTGATGCCGGCAGCCGCACTGGCCGACCAGGCATTTGCCGCGGCCCGGGCCGACAAGCAGGTGACCGGCCGGGTGACCACCGAAGACGGTGAGGCCTTACCGGGTGTCAATGTCACGCTGAAAGGCACCAGCGTCGGCACGAGTACGGATACCAAAGGGGATTTCTCCCTGAATGTGCCGTCCGAAAGCAGCGTGCTGGTGTTCAGCTTTATCGGCTATGGAAAACAGGAAGTTACCGTCGGTTCGCAAACGCGGATCGAAGTGAAGATGGCCGCTGAAAACCAGGCATTGGAAGAAATGGTCGTGATCGGATACGGTTCCCAAAAGAAATCTTCGTTGACCGGCGCGGTTTCATCCGTTTCGCCCAAGGAACTGACCGCCCTTCCGGTGGTGAGCACCGAGCAGGCGCTTCAAGGCCGGATACCGGGCGTGCGGGTCGTAAACAACGGCAGCCCCGGCCAAACGCCGATCGTACGTATACGGGGCATCGGTTCCATTAATTATGCTTCCGGACCGCTGTATGTAATCGACGGCATCCCGTCGGGCGACCTGAACAACCTCGATCCGAAAGACATCGAATCGCTGGAAGTGCTGAAAGATGCAAGCTCGGCTGCCATTTACGGGTCCCGGGCATCGAATGGCGTGGTGATTATCAGTACCAAAAAAGGCTCGAAAGACGGCAAGCTTCATGTGAATGTGGATTCCTATTTCGGAACGCAATCGGCGTGGAAAAAGCTGGACCTGCTCAATACCGACCAGTATGTCCAGTATGCGACCGCGTTGCTGGGCAATGCAGGCATTGCCATGCCGGGACGGCTCTCCGATTTGAACCAGCCTATTTACCAAGGGGCTACGCAGACATTCGCACAAACCCAGACCGACTGGCAGGATGTGCTGTTCCGGAAAGCTCCCGTTCAGCAGCACCAGCTTTCGGTAAGCGGCGGCAATAATGTCTCGCGTTTCTTCACCTCGGCGGGCTATTTCGATCAGGAGGGTATTTTGGTGGGTACCAATTACAAAAGGGCTAATTTCCGGATCAACTCCGACCATCAGGTGGCCAAATTCCTGAAAATCGGACAGACCCTGACCTTTTCCTATGACAAAACACGCGGCGAGCAAGGCTTCGGCGGCGGGCGTACGCTGGTGATGCAGGCGATCCGTAACCTGCCCTACTGGCCCGTTACCGACCCTACCAAGCTCGGCGGTTACAGCTCTCCTACCGCGGCCGACGGCAGCGACCCGGATAACCCACTGCGCATTGCACAGATGGATGTCACGAGGAATCAACGCATTAAGGTTTTGGCATCGTTGTTCGCGGAAGTCAACCTGACAAGCTTTCTGAGATACCGGTTCAGCTTCGGCGCCGACATCGTCAGCGCATTGTCCAATGACCAGTTCCCGATCTACAACGACGGCTATAAATCACGGACGCAGTTTGAAATACGGAATGGCCGTACAAACTACTACTCGCCCGTGGTTACCAATCAGCTGACATTCGACAAAACCTTTGGCAAACATTTCCTGAACATCACGGCGATCATCGACCGGCAGACCTTCCGCACGAACACGCTGAATGGCTCAGGTTACCGCCCCAACAACGACATCGACCAGATGCAGGGCGTTTCCAACCCCAACGCCAACAGCTCTCTCGATGAAAGCGCGCTCATTTCGTACGTAGGCCGTTTGAACTATGAATACGGCGGAAAATACCTGCTCAGCGCCTCCGTGCGCCGCGACGGCTCGTCGCGTTTCGCACCGGGCAACAAATGGGGTACTTTCCCATCGGTGTCGTTAGGATGGCGTATCAGTGAGGAAGAGTTTTTGAAGAACGTCCCGGCTATTTCTGAACTGAAAATCAGGGCCAGCTATGGTCAGACAGGCTTTAACGGCATTGGAAGCTACGCGTGGCAGTCATTGGTACAGGCCGATAATTCCAACTACGTTTTTGGCGGAAGCAAGCTGCTCGGTTCGTATTTCAGCTCGCTGGGCAACACGCAGCTGAAATGGGAAAGCACCGAAATGACCAACCTGGGTATCGATCTGGCATTGTTCAACAACAGCATTACCTTCACTGCCGAGCGCTACAACCGCAATACCGACGGCCTTTTGCTCGAAGTACCGATCCCGAACTCGCTGGGATATTCATCGTCGCCATTGTCTAATATTGGTAAAATGAAAAACTGGGGTTATGAATTCCAGCTGGGCTACAACAAGACCGACGGCGATTTCACCTGGAACGCTTCGGTGAACATGGATATCACCCGGAACAAGGTGGTAAGCCTGGCTACCGAAAGCGCGGCGCTGTTCAATGGCAAAAACGATGACTTCGGCGGTTTTGACATTACCAAGACCGAAGCGGGGCATCCTATCCAATCCTTTTACGGATGGGCAGTGGACGGTATCTTCCAAAGCGCAGCGGAGATCGCCCAGTATAATGCGATCGACGGCAACGACCAGACCAAGTACCAGCCGGCAGCCGCACCGGGCGACATCCGGTTCAAGGACCTGAACGGCGACGGCCTGATCGACGCCAGCGACCGGCAGTACCTGGGCAGCTTTATTCCCAAATTCAGCTACGGCGGCAATTTCAGCGGCAGCTACAAAGGTTTCGATGCCTCGATCTACCTTCAAGGGGTGCAGGGCAACAAAATCTACAATGGTACGAAGGTGATCGAGCAGGGAATGCTGCGGTTATTCAATGCAGGTACCGACGTGCTGGATGCGTGGACGCCCACGAACACCAACACGGACGTACCGAGAGCAGTAAGCGGCGACCCCAACAACAATAGCCGCACCAGCGACCGCTTCATCGAAAACGGGTCTTATATGCGGATCAAGAATTTCAGCATCGGTTACACGATCCCTTCCAAAGGATTGGCCGCGCTGACGCACAACACGATCACCAAAGCGAGGGTGTACGTATCGGCTACCAACCTGCTGACGCTGACGAAATATTCGGGTCTTGATCCGGAAATAGGCGTGAACGGCTCTTCGACGGCTACCGGCACGCAGCTCATCAACGGGATCGATTACGGAATGTACCCTCAGCCGAGGACGTTCCAGGTGGGATTGAGTTTTGGTTTTTAACCGGCATTTAACAGTATTAAAATGAAAAGAAATATCATCATTGCCGCCTCCCTGTTTTTCGGACTGGTGCTTTCCTGCAACGAAGATGTGCTGGACAAGACCAACCCGAACGGCGTGACCGTGGACGGCTACTATAAAAATGGATCGGAGCTTACCAGCGGCGTCACGAGCGTGTATTCCATGCTCAAAGCCAATAACCTGGTAGCCCGTGAGTGGTTCTTTTTGCACGACCTGCGCAGCGACGACGTGGCGGCAGGCGGCGGCCAGCTTGAAACGCCCCGTAACCAGCTGCTGCTCGGCACGCACGACACCGGTAACTCGGTGATGGGCACCGTGTGGCTGGCGTATTACCGGCTCATTCACCGCGCAAACTCCCTGGTCGACAATTCGGAAAAAGTTGCCGACCTCGCTGCGGGCGACAAGGCCCGTCTGCTGGCGGAAGCGCGTTTCCTGCGTGCATATGCCTACTACGAGCTCGTGAGCATGTGGGGCGGCGTACCTTTATATAAAAATTATGTAAAAGACGTGGACGGCAGCCTTCCACGATCGCCCGAGGCGGACGTGTATGCCTACATTACCGCCGAACTGACGGAGATCCAGAACGCATTGCCGGCCACTTACAATGCCGCCAACCAGGGCAGGGCTACCAAAGGCGCGGCCCAAATGCTGTTGGCGCGGGTTTTCATGCAGCAAGGCAACTACCAGGGCGCCAAAACCGAGCTCATGAAAGTTTACGATTCCAATGTGTATGCATTGGTGGACAACTACAACGACAATTTCCTGGAAGAGACCGAATTTAACAAGGAATCCATTTTCGAAGTCAACTTCTATCCTTCCGGCGGGGTATACAACTGGGATGGCGACGGGAATGGCGCCACGGCAGGAACTGAAACCGTGCGCACGCAGGAATATTCAGCCATCGGCTGGCGCAACGTGATCCCTTCCAACGGGCTGCTCAATGAGTTTGAAAAAACGACCAAGGGCGACGCCAAGACCGATCCCCGCTACGAGGATTCATTCTATTTCACCGGAGAGAAGTATAACAACGGCGCTTCCACACTGACAGACGGACAGCAGAACGGCAACGCGTCGGTGGTGGACGGGGTGACCAAAAAAGTGAGCTGGCAGAAATATTCGCTCATGTACAAAATGAACGAGTCGTTCCTGACCGGCGGCATTAACCAGCGCATTATGCGTTTTGCGGAAACGATCCTGTCCCTCGCGGAAGTGGAAAACGAGCTGGGCAATATCGCGCAGGCCGTCAAATACCTGAATATGACCCGCGCCCGCAAGAGCGTTTCGATGCCTGCCTACCCTACCGCCAAATACCCGGTTTCGACGAAGGACCAGGTACTTGCGGCGATCATGCACGAGCGTCGCGTCGAATTGAGCGGCGAGCAGATCCGCAACCGGGACATTCTCAGATGGCGGAAGCTTAGCAAGCTGAAAACCGAGCCGCTTACCTATTTCCAGGCTAACAAACATGAACTCCTGCCCATTCCCCAACAGGAAGTAGATAACAATGCTAAAATTGAAGGCAAAGATCAAAACCCGGGATACTAACCGGGAAAGTGGTAGTGGTTATACAAAATGGCACCGGCTTGGCTCCGGTGTCATTTTCTTCGTTGTACCCTTGCTCCTCCTTGGTTTTCAATCCTGTAAAAAACAAAAAGATACGCTTTTCGTGGCGCATATTGCCGGTGAAACGCATGTCGGCTTCGTGAACCGGCTCACACCCAACGATTCCATTAACCCATTTACATTCACCAATTTCTACAACGGCGGAGGCGTGGGCATCGGCGACGTGAATGGCGACGGCAAACCGGACATTTTCTTCGGCGGAAACCAGGTGAGCAGCAGTTTGTACCTGAGCCGGATCGATACGCTCTCGGGGACGTGGGAATTTGAAGATGTTACCCAAAAAGCAGGGCTAACGACCCGGCGCTGGTGCACCGGCATTTCGATGGTAGACATTAACCAGGACGGCCGGCTCGACATTTACGTCAGCGTAGCCAAACACGTTAAAATGCCTGATTCCGAGAACCTGCTCTTCATTAATCAGGGAAATGGAGCAAATGGCGTGCCGGTTTTCAAAGAGCTCGCCAAAGATTACGGACTGAACGACAACGCATTCACCACACAAACCGCATTCTTCGACGTTGACCTCGACGGGGATTTGGACGCCTACCTGATGAATACTGCGCCCGACCTGCAAAACCCGAATTTCATCCGAAAAACGTACGACGACGGCTCCTATCCGAGCACCGGGAAGTTGTATCTCAATGAAGGTTTGGGTCAAAATGGTTTGACTGAATTTACCAATATTTCAAAAGAAGCGGGCGTCCGGTTCGAGGGGCTGGGACTTGGGTTGGCTATCAGCGATCTGAACAAGGATGGCTACCCGGACATTTACTGTTCCAACGACTTCATCAGCAGAGATATGCTCTACCTGAATGCAGGCAGGCAGCCGATGCCGTTTTTCAATAACGTGATCAAAGAAACGACCGCCCACACCAGCCTGTTTGGAATGGGCGTCGACATTGCCGATATCAACAACGATACTTACCCCGACATTTTCCAGCTCGATATGCTGCCGGAAGACAATCTGCGCCAAAAGAAAATGCTGGCCGGGCAGGATTACGACCGAAAGGAAATGAGCATTTCGGCGCAGTATGGATACCAGCTGCAATACATGCGCAATATGCTGCAACTGAATCTGGGCACATTTAAAAATACAAACCAGACCTCGCCGGGCCTGCCCATGTTCTCCGAAATAGGACTGGTAGCCGGCATTTCCAAAACGGATTGGAGCTGGGCGCCGCTTATCGCCGACTACGACAACGACGGCCTGAAAGACATCTTCATCACGAACGGCTACCGCCGCGACGTCACCGACCGCGATTTTATCCAGTTCAAGGAGGATTTCTCCAATTTTGGCACCAACAATTTCAAGCAGCAAAATGCATTGGAACTAATCGAAAAGGTGCCGGAGGTCGAGGTACCGAACTACGCTTACCGAAACAGTGGAAATCTTTCTTTTGAAAATACTTCGAAAGTCTGGGGGCTTGATGAGCTGTCGTATTCAAATGGGGCCGCCTATGCGGATCTGGACGGCGACGGCGATTTGGACCTGGTAGTGAATAATATTGATTCAGAACCATTTATATACCAAAATAAGACCCGCGAAGAGAATGGAACCGGCTACCTTTCGGTGGCTTTGCATGGCGATAAGGGCAACCGGGAAGGCATTGGCGGCACGGTCACGGTCTGGCACGGGAAGCAAACCCAGTTTGCCGAAATGTACCCGGCGCGCGGTTTCCTTTCGTCGGTAGGCACCGGCCTTCATTTCGGATTGGGAAAATCCGAAACGATCGACAGCCTGCTGGTAACCTGGCCCGGCGGCAAGTCCCAGAAATTGTACAAGGTAGCCGCCAACCAGCGACTGACGCTCCGGCAAAAGGATGCCGTCGCAATTCCTCAGCAGGCAAAAACGCTGCCGGAACCGATCTTCACCGATGTTACCCATGATTTTAAAATTAATTTCATCCACCAGAAATCCGATTTCATTGATTTCAAACAAACGGCCGCATTGCACAAAATGCTTTCCAAAAGCGGTTTTGCGTTAGCGGTTGCCGATGCCAATGGCGATGGACTGGATGATTTCTTTGTGGGAGCCAGTTACGGGAAAGGCATGCCCTGCATTTATTTCCAGCAACCGTCGGGTGCATTCATCCAAAAGGCAATCGCAGCGGATTCCCTCCACGAGAACATTTCCGCGACATTCTTCGATGCCGACGGCGATAGCGACCAGGATTTGATCGTCGTCAACGGCGGAAACGAGAAACCGGAAACCGACAAGGCATTTTACGAGGTTCAGCTTTATATCAACGACGGTCGCGGGAGTTTTGCCAAATCCGCCGCCGGGACATTGCCCGGTATTTCGGTGAGCGGCTCGTGCGTTATTGCCAATGATTTCGACAAGGACGGTGATGCCGATCTCTTCATCGGCGGCCGCATGATCCCCGGCAAATATCCCCTGCCCGCCCGCAGCTACCTGCTCCGGAACGATACCCGCGCAGGAAAGGTCGCTTTTGCAGACCTTACCAAAGCCCTTTGCCCCGAACTGCTGACGGCAGGCATGGTATGCGCCGCAACCTGGGCGGACACCGACGGCGACGGCCTGAACGACCTCGTCGTTGCCGGAGAATGGATGCCTGTCCGCATATTCAAAAATCTTGGAAAGAAATTTCAGGAAACGGAATCTGCGAAAGCCGCGCTGGCGCCCTATTCCGGCTGGTGGAACAGCATTGCCGCAGCCGATTTCGACCGTGACGGCGATATCGATTTCATCGCAGGGAACGAAGGGAACAACACATTTTACCGGGCATCTGCGCAGGAACCGGTAACGATGTTTGCGAAAGATTTCAACAACGACGGTACGTTCGACCCGCTGATGGGCTATTTCATTAAGGGTACCAGCTACCCGAGCGTCCCGCGCGACGCCCTCAACCAGCAGGTGATCCAGTTCCGCAGGAAATTCCCGCATTACATCGACTATGCAAAGGTTACTTTCGATGAACTGCTGAGCCCGGAAGAGAAAAAAGATGCCCATAGGGCCCAGGCCACCTGGCTGCAAAGTTCCTATATCGAAAACCTCGGAAACGGTCGGTTTAAAATCACGGCATTGCCCATCGAGGCGCAGCTGGCGCCGGTGTTCGGGATCGTGGTTACGGATGTGAATGAAGATAAAAACCCTGATGTAGTGCTTACAGGCAATTTTTTTCCGAATGAAGTGAATATGGGACGGCAGGATGCGTCGACAGGCCTGCTACTGCTCGGAAACGGCAAAGGCGGCTTTCAGCCCCAACATCCGAAGGAAAGCGGCTTGCTCCTGCGCGGCGATGCCCGGTCGAGTGTGGTACTGCACAATGCCAAAAAACAGCCGCTCATGCTGACGGCCATGCATTCCAAAGGCGTCCGCGTTCATCGGATTACTCCCCGGCGTTCCAACCCGCGTATTCAATGAAGATGTTCAGATTTGCCTTTATCCTTGTGTGTGCGTACCTGCCCGTGCGTGCCCAGGTACGCCTGCCGAAACTGATTTCGGATAACATGGTTTTACAGCGTGACCAGCCGATCAAAATCTGGGGCTGGGCTTCGCCGAAAGAGAAAATCACCCTTCAATTTGACCAAAAAACCTTTAAAACCACGACCAATGCATCAGGCAAATGGGAGATAGCCCTGCCTGCGCATGCGGCGGGAGCGGGTTATTCCATGGTTTTCAAGGGCCGGAATGAAATCCGCCTTGCCCATATTGCTTTCGGGGATGTGTGGCTTTGCAGCGGGCAAAGTAACATGGTGATCAATATGGAGCGTGTCAAAGAACGGTTTCCCGAGGATATTGCATCGGCCCATTATCCCGACATCCGTAATTTTTTCATACCTACCCTGACCAACCTGAATGGCCCGGCCGAAGATTTTCCCAAAGGCGAATGGAAGGTGGCTAATCCCAAAGACTTGTTGGGTTTTGGGGCCGTCGCTTACTTTTTTGCCCGCGAGATTTATGAAAAACACAAAGTCCCGATCGGCATTATCAATAGTTCTGTGGGAGGAACGCCCATCGAGGCTTGGATCAGCGAGGATGGGTTTAAGCGTTTTGAGGATATTCAGAAAAACATTGCAAGAAATAAGGATACCAGCTATGTAAATGCATTCGCGAGACGACCGCCCGCAAGCCTGCCGGATATCACGGATGCAGGCCGGGCCGGGCTTTGGGAAAGTAATGATTACCGGCCAAAAGGATGGCGGAATTTCAATATCCCCGGTTATTGGGAGGACCAGGGCCTGAAAGCGCTGGATGGCGTGGTATGGTTCAGAAAAACGGTAAATATCCCCCCGGGCTGGATTGGGAAGTCTGCCAAGCTGTATATGGGCCGCATTGTGGATGCTGACGAAATGTATGTCAATGGCCGGAAAGTAGGAAATATTACTTATCAGTATCCGCCGCGCCGCTACGAAATACCGGATGACCTGCTCAAAGCGGGGGCCAACAACTTCGTGATCAGGGTTACCAATTCCTCTGGGAAAGGCGGTTTCGTGCCGGATAAGCCCTACTTCATGACCATCGGCAGCGATACGATCGATTTGAAAGGTACATGGCAGTACAAAGTCGGGGCGGTGTTTCCGCCGGAAGAAAGAAGCAATGCTGCGGTACTCGTGCACCAGAACCAGCCGACGGCATTGTATAATGCGATGATCGCCCCGGTGTTGCCCATGAAAATCAAAGGGTTTGTTTGGTACCAGGGCGAATCCAATACGGGCAACCCTATGCCTTACAATGCATTACTGCCAGCGTTGATCAGCAATTGGCGCGGGCTTTGGAACCATGAACAGCTACCGTTCCTCGTCGCCCAGCTGCCCAATTTCCAGGATATCGACTACACGCCGGCAGAAAGTAACATCGCATTGCTCCGGGAAGCACAAAACAAAGCGCTCACATTGCCCAACACCGCCGTAGCCGTCACGATCGACCTCGGCGAGTGGAATGACATTCACCCCCTCAACAAAAAAGACATAGGCAAGCGGCTCGCCCTGGCTGCCCGGAACATCGCTTATGGCGAAAGGGAAATCATATATACCGGCCCAACGCTCAGATCGCAAAGCATGGAAGACGGTAAGTTAATCCTGACTTTCGGCAACGTCGGCGACGGCATTGTTTCCTCCGACGGCGAGCCTTTGCGCTGGTTTGCGCTGGCGGGCGATGATGGAAAGTTTTTTTGGGCCAAAGCCGAAATCGTCGGAAAGGACCGCATCGCATTGCAAAGCGGGTCCGTGAAATCGCCCCGGTATGTCCGCTATGCCTGGCAGGATAACCCGGCAGACGTCAATTTTTACAATTCGGCGGGACTTCCGGCCTCGCCCTTTCGCACCGACGGGCAAGAGGAGCATATTAAACCAATCAAACAATGATGAAATTTTTTACCTGTCTTCTCATTACGGGATGCAAGGCGCTTTCCGCTCGCATTCCGACAGCACGCGGGCGGCCATAGCACGGGCCCGAATTGGAGTACCTGGATCGCCTGGGCGTGCCGGTACTGGGGCGATTGCAAGTATGATTAGGCAGGAGCATTACTTATAAACAAATGATGATATTACCGGATGCTCTTCCCCGTTATACACGGGAAGCCCTTTTGGCCATTATTTTTCTCATACTCACTGGCTATCAGGCGGTGGCCGACGACGGCTATGGCCTCTGGCTCCGATATGAGCGGATCAGCGACCCTAAGGTGCGGGAAGTTTACATGAAATCTTTGCGGTTCATAACCACCGCCGGCGGCAGCGATATACTCGACAATGCGGCGAAAGAACTGCAAAAGGGTATTTCGGGCATGACAGGCACGCAGGTTCCCATTGTGAAAACGCCGCCAAAAAATGCAAGAGGCATCGTGCTCACCGTTTCACCGATTCGTAATGCCCCGCGAAATGCAGTTGACGGTTATTCGATCAGTATCGAATCGGGCAATGTCGCCATCAAGGCGTCCGCAGACGTGGGCGTTCTGTACGGCAGTTTTGCATTGCTGCGGCATTTGCAGCAGCATTTGCCTTTGGAAAAAGTGGTTGCCCAAAGCAGGCCGAAAATACAGCTGCGCATGCTGAACCATTGGGACAATCCCGAAGGAACCATCGAACGCGGTTATGCAGGATCGTCGCTATGGAAATGGTATGACCTGCCCGAAACGGTCGATCCGCGGTATGAGGATTATGCTCGGGCCAATGCGTCGGTAGGGATTAATGGAACGGCTGTCAACAATGTGAATGCCAGTGCGCGGTTTCTGACGGCCGAATACCTGCCGAAAGTGGCGGCGCTGGCGGGTGTTTTCAGGAAGTATGGTATTAAAAGCTACCTGTCTATCCATTTTGCCGCTCCCAAAACGCTGGGCGGGCTGAAAACCTCCGACCCGCTCGACCCGGAAGTGAGGAAATGGTGGGCGGATAAGGTGAAGGAAATTTACCAGACGATTCCCGATTTTGGTGGATTTCTTGTCAAAGCCAATTCCGAAGGCGAACCCGGCCCGCAGGATTACGGCCGCACACATGCCGACGGCGCCAATATGCTCGCCGAAGCGCTCGCGCCATTCAACGGGATCGTGATCTGGCGGGCATTCGTGTACAAGGCCGACCCGAAGGCGGATCGTTTCAAAGCGGCTTATGAAGAATTTGTCCCGCTTGACGGGAAGTTTGCCAAAAATGTAATTGTCCAGGTGAAGAACGGGCCTATTGATTTCCAGCCCCGCGAACCGTTTTCGCCCATATTCGGAAATATGCCCCGGACGCCGCTCGGTATGGAATTTCAGCTTACCCAGGAATACATGGGCTTTGCCACGCATTGGGTTTACGAGGCCCCCCTTTTCAAAGAATGCCTCGATTCGGACACTTATGTGAAAGGCAAAGGCTCCACAGTCGCCCGCGTGATCGATGGCTCCCTGCACAATTATCCGCTGACCTGCATGGCCGGCGTGGCCAACACCGGCTCCGACCGCAACTGGACGGGCCATCCGATGGCTCAGGCCAACTGGTACGCCTTCGGGCGGCTGGCCTGGGACCACACACTTACGCCCGCGGCTATTGCGCAGGAATGGGCGCAGCTGTCATTGACCACCGAGCCAAAGGCCGTCGCCACGATTTCGGGCATTATGCTGCGTTCTCGTGAAATTTACGTCGATTATAACACACCACTGGGCCTTTCGCGCCCGTGGACCGGCAGCCACTACGCCCCGGAACCCTGGCAAAACCGAAGCTCACGCCCCGACTGGACGGCCATTTACTACCACCGCGCCGACAGCCTAGGCCTCGGTTTCGACCGGACACCCGGCGGCAGCAATGCCATGCAGCAATACCACCCCGAGGCAAGCCGGCCCTGGTCCAACCCCGAAGCGTGCCCCCTGCCCTACCTGCTATGGTTTCATCACGTTCCATGGGCGCAAAAACTCGGTACCGGCCAGAGCCTGTGGGATGAACTTTGCCACAGGCTGTACACCGGCGCCGACTCGGTTGTATGGATGCAGCAGGAATGGAAACTCGTGCAACCGGCTGTCGACCCGGCTATCCACGCCGAC
>CBIHPQ010000187.1:0-12677 GCA_966211825.1 uncultured Dyadobacter sp.
TTAACCAGCTCACCAGAAAAGCCAAATTGCCTTCCAGCGAATTTGGCGAGCGGGAGTTCTGAGAGGATTCAGTCGGCGTCAGCTGTACGATTGGAAGAAGCACTTGTCTCAAATACCCCCTTAATATGTTCGGAATGACCTCGGTAAGGGATTTACAGTTAGCTATTTTTGCTGCTGTCTAAAACCTAATCAACCAATTTGATCACGTATGAGAAAGATAATCGCCGCTATCAACATGACGCTCGACGGTTTTTGCGATCACACCGCGGTCTCACCCGACGAAGCAGTGCATGATCACTACGGTGAGCTTTTGAAAAATGCCGGTACTGCATTGTACGGCAGGAAGACCTATCTGCTGATGGAGTTCTGGAAAGGACTGGTGGAACATCCCAGCGGAGAAAAATCGATGGATGATTTTGCAATGAACATGGACGCTATTCCCAAAATCGTATTTTCCCGCACCTTGCAAAGCGTGGATTGGAAAAGCGCAAAAGTTGCAACCCGCGACCTCGAAGCAGAAACGCGGGCGCTCCGGGAAGAAGATGGCGGCGACATTCTCGTGGGCAGCCGCAGCCTGATCATTGCCCTGATCAACCTCGGCCTCGTTGATGAATTTCAGCTGATGGTCCACCCGGTGGTGGCGCGGAAAGGTTTGCCCTTATTTGACGAACTGGCAGACGGAGTGGTGTTGGATTTGATAAAGACGCACACCTTTGCCAGCGGTGCCGTATTGCTGTACTACGCTCCGTCGAAGCACTGACATCGCCCCAGGCCACAGCCGCAATTGGAGACACTCACCAGTTGCATGCGCCAAATCATGGAAATTTTGCAAAAGAATTAGTGTTTCGTGTCGATTACGCTCACATTACACCGGGATTCCATCCGATTTACGTAATTACAGACACTCTTTTCATGAAAATATCAAAGGTAATCAACCGGTTAGATGCCCACCATAAGCTTGGGATATCGTTGATTTTTGGTGCGGCCGCAATTTTGCTCAGTTCGTTGGTTGTCGATAAGCCTATCATTTGGATGATCGGCTGGCTTGTTTACAGTGCAGCGCATCTTGGCCTGATGTGGGTTACCATTTTCAGCTCACACCCGTCGGACGTGCGCATGGAGGTCGACGGACAAGATCCGAGCCGGGCTCTGACCACACTTTTTGTCGTTGTTGCCTCGTTCGTGAGCCTGTTTGCCATTTTGTTTTTGTTACAGGACGCCAGAAGCTCCGCCTCCTGGCATGATCTGTACATCCATGTTATCCTTTCTTTCTCCTGCATTATTTTTTCCTGGGTCCTGATACATACAGTGTTCACATTGCGGTACGCACATATGTATTACAGGCAACCTAACGGCGAGTACAAGGAAAATACAAAGCATGTCCGCGGTCTCGACTTCCCCGCTGAACCCGAGCCCGACTACCTGGACTTTACTTATTTCTCCTTTGTCCTGGGAATGACATTCCAGGTGTCTGATGTGACAATTTCTTCAAGGAAAATCAGGCGGCTCGCGCTGGTACACGGCGTTTTGTCTTTCGCATTCAACACCCTGCTGGTTGCCCTGACAGTCAATGTGGTATCGGGACTGATCCAGAAGTAGAACAAGATTGCCCGTTAATATCCTAATGACCGACCAAGGAAATGCTGCGGGTAAAAGCCTATTCAAACTGTTGCTTGATTTGTGATACGTAGTTGCAGATGCTCAATCGGGAATAAAAGTAAATTCGGGGAAGCCGTTAATTCTGTTAAACTCGCCACCAGGGGACGTTGGAAAAGCAACAGTATTGCCATTTCCAGAGCGGCTGGCGTGCATCGTAATGCTGCCGTTAGTGGCCGGTAAGACACGCCCCCCACTGGCTTTAAAGGCCTGAGTGAAAGCCCCCTGGCTTCGGCTGCCCGATCTGTTGTTGATGCTGATGACGTATTTTTTATCGATCGTCAGCGGAAATGCATCCGTGTCAGTAAGCGACAGACTATCTGCTATATCTTGTTCCACCTTCTTTTGTAGCAATAACTGTCCACTATCAAAGTCCCAGAGTGTAACAACATAAATGCCGGCATCCGGCAGTTTACTACCAAACTGGGTGATTTTACCGGCGATGGAACTGCTGAATACCACCCCTGATTCCTCGAAACTATTAGCCCGGATTCCCACCACTTTCAATGCGCGAGACTGCTCAGTCAGTAGGGTTGTTATCGGATTTTCAGCTGGTTTGGCAGTTTTGTTCTTATTACAACTCATCAGGCTTGCTGCAAGCAGCAGTACGCACATCCATGGATTTTTCATGATAACAGAATTTTTGTTTGTTGGGTACTTGCAACGCATTATGTATTCAATCAATCGAGTCCCACCATCACATTGCAATCCCAAAAGTTCGCTCAGCATTTCCGTGCGCCACTTTTTCACGTTCCGCATCGGTGAGCGGTGCGGTATCCATGAATGCGACGGCTGGGGCGGTGGGTTGAAAAGGATAATCAATGGCCCACATGACCGAGTCGACGCCCAGCTTATCGATACAAAAGCGAAGGACGAGCGGGTCTTCCACCCCGCTTGTAGTAACTGAGAAATTACGCTTGAAGTACTCGCTGGGTTTCAGCTGGTTTCCCCGGCCCGCCCGTGCTCCCGGCGCACCCATGAAGTCCAGGCGCCAAAGCCAGAATGGCAGGGCCTCCCCCATGTGCCCGAGCACGATGCGCAACTTCGGAAACCGGTCGAGCACACCGCTAAGCATTAAACGCAGCGCATGGGTGCCCGCCTCGATGCCATATCCCCATATTGCGCCTTCCAGCCGGTAGTCGCGAAAAGGCGCCGCCATACCATCCGATGGAGCCCGCGGATGAATGTAGAGCGGGGCGCCCAATGCTTCGGCAGCTTCCAGGATCGGCCAGAACCGCTCTTCGTCCAGATACCCGTTCACGGTGTGCGAATTGACCAGAAAGCCATTCAATTTGAGCGTATGGATGGAGCGCTCCATCTCCCGGGCGGCTTGCCGGGGATCCTGCGGTGCAAAACAAGCCAGGCCCGCAAAACGGGTCGGATGCCGGCGAATGGCTTCACTTAAACGGTCGTTGGAGAGGCGAGCGAGGGCCACGGCCTGGTCGGCTTCGAAAAGCTGCACACCGGGCAGCCCCAGCGAGAGCACGTGCATATCCACGCCCGACGCGTCCATATTGGCCAGGCGGCCCGCGTCCACGTCGAGCAGATTGGGAAGCAGCAACCGGGCGCTTGCATCCCGGTTGGATACCGGAGGCGGTGGTTTGGATGGGTCATGGGTAACTGCGGGACTGTCAAACACCGTGGTAAGCAGTTTCATATCCAGGTTCGATCCTCCCTTTCGCACCAGATCGCGCACGGCATTGGCCACTTCCGGAATCATGAACGCTTCCTCGGTCGCAATTTTTTTTACCCGCTTGGGGGCTATCGGTGGTTTGGCACCGCTGCGCTGGTCCTGTACGGTACCGATCTGACCGGGCCACGCCGCCACCCCTGCTAATGCGGAAAGTTGCGCTAATGCGGTCCGGCGGTTGAGGGGCTCCTGAAAAACCTCGTTAAACTGGTAATGCTTGCTTGCACACATGGCTTGTAGATTGATTAGGCTATGAAAATGAATCAATGCCCAAACCTAATTTATCCCGCAGGCAAAGGTTAGCCGGGATCTGCCGCATTTCAGCAAAAATCAAGCATGGTCAAAATTTGTAGGAAAAAGGGAGTTTTCTGCTAGGACCGGCTCGCTGCATTGACACGGGCATATTCGGTGGGTGTCTGACCAAACTGGTCGCGGAAGCATTTGGTGAAATAATTGGGATTGGTGAAGCCTACCATAAATGCAATTTCGCTGACATTACCATGCTGCTGGCTCAGCAAACTGGCCGCCCGTTTCAGCCGGAATGAGCGGACCAGCTCATTGGCCGATTGCCCCAATAATGCAGTTAATTTCCGGTGCAGGTGGGTTTGGCTCACACCCATTTCGAGGCAAAAGCTACTGATGTCAAAATCGGCATTAGCCAGATTTTTTTCCAGCGAAGCAAAAACAGCTTGCAGGAATTTCTCGTCCGTCGAGGTTACGGTCACTTCGCCCGGCTGCACCACGAGCTGCCGGCCAAAACGTTCCCTGAGTTTCTTACGGCTTTCCAAAAGATTTTTCACCCGCATTACCAGCTCATTGCGGTCGAATGGCTTGGTCAGGTACTCGTCTGCCCCGGTTTCCAGGCCGGCTAGTTTGTTTTCAGAGCCGGTTTTGGCGGTTAATAATACAACAGGTATGTGACTGGTGAGCTGGTGTGTTTTCAGGCGGCGGCAAAGTTCTATTCCATTCAGTCCCGGCATCATTACGTCGCTGATGATCAGGTCGGGCAGGTGCGTGATGGCCAGGTCAAAGCCTTCATTGCCATTGTCCACGGCGAGCGTCCGGTAGGCCGGGGTAAAGCAATCAACCAGGAAGTTTCTTAAATCAGCATTGTCTTCAATGATAAGGATCTGTGGTTTCTGACCTGCCTGATCGGATTTAATTTCCCCGACTGCTATGTGGTTGGGAAACGCGGGCAGATCAGCGGCCGGTTGCCGGGCAGGCTGTTCCGGGTCTGCAACCGGAAAAGCCAACGATAATGTAAAAGTGGTGCCGCTTCCCTCCTTGCTTTCCACGGCAATCGTTCCATGATGCAATTCGACCAACTCCTTCACCAACGCCAGCCCGATACCGGTGCCTTCGTAAAGGCGCGTAACGGAGCTGTCGGCCTGGAAAAAACGGTCGAAAATATGGGGCAACTGATGGTCGGGAATGCCGATTCCTGTGTCCTGCACGAGCACCCGTAAATTGATCGAACCGGGCTGGATAGCTTCTGCCCATACCGAAAACTGCACCTGGCCCCCCGCGGGCGTAAACTTGGCAGCATTGCTCAACAGGTTCGACAGGATCCGGGCAAGCTTGTCCTGGTCTGCATTTACCCAAACCGGTTGTAATGGTACTGTGTATCGGTAGGCGATTTGCCGGCTTTCAAAAAGGGAAACAAACGATCCGCCGAGCTGCCTCAGAAAGTCACTCAGATCGACAGGATGTGGATGAAGCGCTAATTTGCCCGCTTCCAGTCTGGAAAGGTCCAGCAGTTGGTTGATCATATCCAGCAACTGCCCCGCTTGCCGATCGATAAGCTGATACTCAGCATGATTGACATCCTTTTCCGCTGATCTTAATTTATCGATTGTTCCCTTGATCAATGCAAGGGGCGTACGGAATTCATGGGACAAGTTGGCAAAGAAATCCGACTTCAATGCATCCAGTTCCTGCAACTTTTCGGCGGTCAGCCGCTCCAATCTAAGCTCGCTCCGAAGCCGCTCGCGGTTGACCAGATGCTGCCGCGCCAGCCAGAAAAGGATAAGGATGAGCGCCGCATAAAGTGCATAGGCCCATTTCGTTGCCCACCAGGGAGGAAGGATAATCACGCGAAGCGAAGTGCCCGCCTGGTTCCACACGCCGTCGTCGTTCGAGCCCTTCACACGGAAGGTGTAGCTGCCTGGCCTGAGGTCGGTATAGCGTGCAAAATGCCGGTTCCCGGAGTAGATCCAATCCTTGTCTAAGCCCACCAATTGAAAGGCATACTGGTTTTTTTCCGGTGCATTGTAATCCAGGGATACGAATTCAAAGGAAAGAAAATTATCGTCATAGGGTAATTCCAGCACACCGGCCGGAACGGGCCTTCTCTTTTCCTGCACCATCAGGCTTGTCAGTTGCACGGGAGGAATGACGGTATTCTGGCCGATTTGTGAAGCTTCAAAGTCAACCGCCCCATTGATCGTGCCAAACAGCAAGCGCCCATCCCTGCTATGTATACTGCCCAGGTTGCACTCATTATCGGGTAGCCCGTCTTGTATATCAAAATTCCGGAACTGGCGTGAAGCCGGGTTGAAACGGCTGATCCCGTGCCCTGTACCCAGCCAAAGATTCCCCGAGTTGTCCGGGGCAATGCTCACCACCTGGTTGGAAGGCAGGCCGTCTTTCATATTGTAGTAGGAAAACCGCCCCGTCGCCGGATCAAATCGGTTGAGCCCGCCGTGGTTGGTACCTACCCAGAGAATGCCCTTGTCATCCTCATACAATGCACGCACCCAGTTGTCCGTCAGCAAGCCCGGCGAATAGGTACGACCGGCCTGGTAATAGGTAAAATTCCCAGTGGGCGGATCGAGCCGGTTAAGGCCCTGGGCGGTGGCGATCCAGATCTCCCCGTTTCGACCTACCAGCAAGTCAAGAATCAGGAAATGGCTCAGCGTGCGGTTGGGGCGCAAAGCGGCTTCGCTTCTGGGTTGCAAAACATCCCGTGTGTAATATTCGCATTGCCCGGTCGCCGGGTCGAGCCGCCCGACAGCCCCTTTGAGCCCTACCGACCCGGCTATCCAGATTTTGCCATCCCGGTCCTCATCCATGCACATAGTAGGCACCTGGGTGGGATAGCGCCTGAACGTCCCGCTGGCGCGGTCGAGCAGGTGCAATGCCTCCTTGGTGCTGACCCAAACCTGGCCCGCATGGTCTTCAAAAATGGTGGAAACCCCTTCACTTGCCAAAGCATTCGGATCGGCTGGATTGGCCGGGATGTGTTCCAGCTTTCCGGCGTCTGCGCGCCAGCGGTAAAGTCCTTTTTGCAAACTGCCCAGCCAGATGGTGCCGGTACGGTCGCGCAGCACAGCCTGAAAATTATATTCCGGCAGCCTGAATGGCGCGTGCGGCAAATGAGTGGGGTAGGTATGAAATGCCTTTGGAACGGCAGGAAGCTGGTTAATGCCATTATCGGTACCGATCCATACGGTGCCGGTGCGATCGCGGAACACGGTGCGCACATCGTTGCTGCTCAAACTGCCCGGCTGTGTCGGGTCGGACCGATAGGTTGTCAATTCATTGGTTTTTGGATCGATTTGTTGCAGCCCTTCCGGTGAGGAAATCCAGACAAACCCGGCAGGATCTTCGAAAATGCCGCTTTCATAGATCGTTTGAAATACCAGCCCTTTCGGATTGTAAGCGACCGGCCTCAGCGAATCGCCAGCGATTTTAACCCGAAACAAACCGTTACCCTCCGTTCCGATCCATAATTCGCCGGCTTTATCCAACATAAAGGCATAGGGGCTTACAGGCTTGACCGCCTGATAAGGCAAAGCGAACTGGCGCCCGCTGGCAGCCCTGCGCCAAACGTCCGGATTATGAACCAGTTTTGGCAGTTGAAACCAAATCGGCGCGAAACGGCCGGACTTTGGATTAAACCTGAAAAGCTGTCCCCGGGATTTGACTTCGACGAGCAGATCGCCCCGGGCGTCCTGTCCGATGATGTGATTGACCCGCTCCATGGGAAATTGAATGAATTGATGGGTAGCGGGGTCAAAACGAAGCAGGCCAAGTGGGGTACCCAGCCATAGGTAGCCCTGCCTGTCTTCAAACAAATTGAAATGGACATTCCAGTAATAGGAAAGGCCCGGAAGCTGGTTATAGGCTGTTACTCTGCCTGTGCGCTTGTCGACCTGGTGCAAACCGCCACCCATGGTCGCCACCCATATCCTTCCTTTCCGGTCTTCGTGAACGTCGGTGACGATGGTGTGCTGTATGGTGTTGCTGCCCGCCTTCGGATCAAACCGGAAAGCCGTAAACTGATAGCCATCAAACTTATTAAGACCGTCGGCGGTGCCAAACCACAGAAAACCTTCCCGGTCCTGGCAAATGGCGCTGATAAAATTATTCGAAAGTCCTTGCCGGGTAGATAATTGCTTGAAGCTGACGGGATGAGGCCGGGCGACATTCCTGCCCGCAGATAACAACAGCAGCATTAAACATAAATGCATTAACATGCTCATGAGAAACTGACATTAATGCTTTGAATAAGCCGCCGCCCAGTGAAAGCGTATCGATGCTGACATAAGCCCTTGACAAGCTAGTGTCTAAAATACAGCCAAATCCAAAGCACGCCGCTCAAAAATGCCAGGCCGCCCGTCAATAGCTTGTTTTTGGACGGCCTGGGGACCTCCCGAACTGATCTGTTTTGGCTATATGCAACCCCGGTCTGGGTCAGATACGGCCATACATGTGCCAACCCCAGGCAACAGTAAACAAATACAATCAGGCCGTAAATCGATTTATCACTTAACATAGGCAAATGTTTATATTTTTGATGAATACCCCAAGTTAAGTATTTTGTCTCTGAATTTACGAGCCCCTTAACAAGTAAAAAACACGATCAACAACGACGACCGCCAGCCAGGTCATGATCCCCGATCAGGTTGTTTTGCCAGGTATTGATAACTTCAATGTCCAGCCTGTTAGCAATGAATACATGCCGGACATTAACATGGACATAACAGACTCATTTTGGCGCTATTTACCCCCTAAGTTGTCGCATTTACACAGGCTCAAATGCCGGACTAGATTTCACCTTTGCATTGTCAACATTAACAAAGTTCAAACCTGTTCTGAACGTCGTTACGAAAGGCGATTCAAAACGTCCGATGTCCCCGAATTCCCACTATTAATTGCCACGATAATGACAACAGCATCTCAATCACCCGCACAAAGTTTCCAACCTTCTGACAGCGGCTATGCAGCAAATGGTCTTAACATTTATTATGAAGTGTATGGAGAAGGCAGCCCCATTATTTTACTACACGGCGCTTATTTTACGATTGATTTGAACTGGGGCCAGTTAATCCCTGAATTGTCAAAGACAAGAAAAGTGATTGCCCTTGAGTTGCAAGGACATGGACATACACCGTTTTCAGACAGAAAGTTATCGCATGCTAATCTGGCAAGTGATGTGGAAGGCGTAATGGATCATTTGAAAATCGACAGCGCCGATGTAGCCGGTTTCAGTTTTGGCGGCGCCGTGGCTTATCAGTTTGCTATACAAAGCCCCAACCGATTAAGAAAATTAGTGCTCATTTCATGTACTTACAAAAGTGCTGGCTGGCTCCCCGAAGTAACCAATGCGTTTAAAGCATTGAAGCCTGAATTGTTCGACAATAGTCCGATGAAAACGGCATACGACGCTGTGGCACCGGATAAAACCAAATGGACAAAATTCTTGGAGCAAATGTTTGCTGCCGCTGCGACAGGATTCGATCTTGGGGAATCCAATGTCGCAAAAATTACCGCCCCCGTACTCATTATATCCGGCGACAATGATGGCCTGGACAAAATCGAATTGGTGAAAACATATCAATTATTAGGCGGAGGAATAACTGCCGATTTTGGCACAATGCCGAAATCGCAGCTAGCCATATTGCCTTCGCAGGGACATCGCAGTGTGATGATGCAGACGCCAACGATTTTGGCCTACATGAATAACTTCTTGAACGACGAATGAATTTCACGAAAGGCCTGATTGCGTACTATATTTGAATTTTACCGGGCAGTAAACATCTAAGTGATCAGGATGCCTCAATAGTACTTCTATGGCTAAACAGGAAATAGCAATTCCTTATTATACAGACATTAATACCTTCCTGGCTTCGATCCCGTCGCCAGGGAGAACAACGAACCCGCTTTTCTATTGCCTCAGGCTAAAAAAGCTGGAACATCCGGCAGAGATTTACAAGCCTCCCTTCAAGAGGTCATTTTATTTTTTCGCGCTCTTTGTCAACTCAGGCAATGCACAAGTCAATTATGGCGACAAAACAGTTACGAATCCGGAGTCGTACCTGGTTTTCCACTCTCCCGATTTAGTATATAGCTTCTCTCACGATGAGACATTGGAAGGATACGTAATCTATTTCAAACCTGAATGCTTTTCGTTTTTAAAGCCTGATTTTCATGAAGAATTCCCATTCTTCAACCGGTTACACACGAACCTCTTCAAACTGGACCAGGCGACCTTTCAGGAGCTGGCGCCGCATTTCGAAGACGTACTTTCGGCCTATGGCAGATCAGGCGTTGAATCACATATGGAAGCCCGGGCAAGGCTCCTCGCACTGTTCTATTACATGAAGGCGTTTGTCGCGGAACGAAAGAAAATAACGCGGTTTGCAACGCCCCAACAACTGCTATTAAGTAAATACCTGCAATTAGTGAACAACCACTATATCGACAAAAGGACGGTAAAAGAATATGCAGACCTTCTCTCGGTGACGGCCAATCATCTTTCTCAGTCGGTCAAGGCCGTTTCCGGCAAAAATGCGCTTTCTTACATCGCTGCCCGCTTAGTGACGGAGGCAAAATCGTTGCTGTTGTACACCCACGTCGATATAGCTGAGATAGCCTACCAACTTGGCTTTTCCGACCCTGCTAATTTTGGCAGTTTCTTTAAAAAGCATGCGGGAATGTCTCCTTTGGCTTTCAGGAAAAGCAAAGACAAATAGAATTCACCATTATACCCAAGCTTTTAACCAGCCAGACTGAGCGGCGGGCTTTTTCTTTGCAGTGATATTTATTCAATCACCGCTTAAAAGAAAAGCAAATGGCAACTAAAATTTTTGTCAATCTTCCGGTAAGAGACCTCAACAAATCAAAAGCATTCTTCGAAAGCCTTGGCTTTACGTTTAATCCCCAGTTCTCGGATGAAAATGCCGCCTGCATGGTGATCAGCGACGCTATCTATGCAATGCTGTTGACAGAACCATATTTTAGGACCTTCACTGAAAAACAGATTTGCAATGCCCACGAAAACACGGAAGTGTTGATCGCCCTGGATGCGGGTTCCAGGGACGAAGTGCAACAAATAATAGCCAGGGCAAAAGAATTGGGCGCTACCATTTACAAAGAGCCTGCCGACCATGGCTGGATGTATCAGCACAGCTTTGCCGATCTGGATGGTCATCAATGGGAATTTGCTTACATGGATGAGAGCCAGTTTCCGGCATCGTAATAGAAGTCGGATGATCGAAAACAAAAAAGTGACCGACAGGGTATGTCGGTCACTTTTTTTGAACCTGTTTTCTTTCGTTCCAAACCTATTATATCATACCGCATTCTCCACCATTTCCAGCTTCGTCCTGACAAGCTCTGTAATTTTGCAGGTTGCCCTTGGGAACACCTTCCGCAAGTCGATATCCTGATTGTACGTCAGTTCTTTTTTCAGGGAAGCCATAAAAATATTCTTGATCTCCGTTGCCAGGTTGACTTTACAAATCCCGTTGGAAATTGCCTGCTGAACCTGGTGATGGGGAACGCCTGAGCTTCCGTGCAAAACAAGTGTTGCGGCCGTCTTTTCAGCGATCCTGCGCAGTAGCCCAATATCGAGTTTCGGCTCCTGTTTGTAAAAGCCATGCGCCGTGCCAATCGCCACCGCCAGCGCATCTACGCCCGTCTCTTCAACGAAAGCAGCGGCTTCATCTGGTTGTGTAAATCCGGTGCTCTCGTGTGATTGCCCTAATTTGGCGACATAGCCCAGTTCCGCTTCTACATGCACATCGTAACGCTTAGCGCGCTCCACGACCGCCCGCGTCAGGCCTACGTTCTGCTCAAAAGGCAATTCGCTACCGTCGATCATCACCGAATCGAAACCTGCATCCAGGCAGCGCTGCACCAGGTCCACCGACCCGCCGTGATCCAGGTGGATCCAGCCTTCCACGCCAAACTCTTCCAATCCGTTTCGGCCCAGGTTTACGGCCGTTTTAAGGCCCATGTATTCAATCGAGCTTTGCGTAAGTTGCAGGATAACGGGCTGTTTCAGCTCCGCTGCGGCTTGCAAAACGCCGTGGAGAGTTTCCAGGTCATAATAATTAGTAGCCAGCAAGCCTTTTTTCAGCTGTGTGAGTTCGCGTAGTTTTTCTTTTAGTTTCATGCCAGGCTTAATTCTAATCCCCAGAATTCTCTTATGTTTTCACTGATTTTATCATTGTCGCAAAATGCGCCCGTGCCGCCTGCGGCTGTCGTGTTCAGCGCACCCATCAGGTTACCCGCTCGCAGGCATTCTTCGAGCGGTGCGCCTGAAATGTATTTTTGAATAAATCCTGCATTAAAGGAGTCGCCTGCGCCGATGGCATCGACAAAATGCGGCACCTCAAAAGCCGGCACCGTGAACTGCTGCGCGCCGGAAATGCCCATGCTGCCATTTCGACCCATTTTCAGGGCGAGCGTATTCAGGTAAGGACGGATCTTTTCAATGGCGCTGCTGATCGAACCGGCCTTTGTCAGTGCCAGCAATTCGGCTTCGTTGGGCATGAACACGTCCACATGCGGCAAACATCGCGCATAGTCGAATGCCCATTCTTCGGCGGGGTCCCATTGCAAGTCCAGCGAGGTAGTCATGCCGGCGGCCCGGGCATTTATCAAGATCTGCTCGATGCCTTGGAGAAGTCCTTTTTGGAGAAACAGGCTTGACACATGCAAATGCTGGTAAACCGCTTGCCCGTCGAGCGGAATATCACCGACCCTCAATGCATTCATCGCACCCTGATAAGTCACATTTGCGCGATCCTGTCCGTAATTCAGGATCAGCGTGCACCCCGTCTTGTAATCGCTGACCCGTGTAATATGGCGGCAGTTGACAGACTTCCGTTTGAGTTCATGCAGGATAAAATCACCGAAATAATCCTCCCCCACCACACCGCAGAAAGTCGTGTCCACACCCATCGCGGCACTATTGGCGGCCATGATGGCGGCAGAGCTACCCAGGCACATGTCCATTTCATCTGCAATGAGCTCTTTGCCCACCTGCGGGAAAGCCTGGATCTTGTTTAAAATCAGGTCGACATTCAGCTCGCCAACAACC
>CBIHPQ010000188.1:0-12677 GCA_966211825.1 uncultured Dyadobacter sp.
TATATCGTCCTGGTTAATGCTTTGCAGACCGTCGCCCGCGTCGGACGAGCCGCCAGTGGGGTTACCCGTGCCGTTTCCATTCGAACCGCCCGCTGAAACGCTGCTGTTGTTGATTGGAATGCCGTTCACGATAATGAGCGGGGAGTTGTTGCCACCAAACGACGACTGGCCGCGGATACGGATCTTCGTCGAACCACCCGGCCCGCTCGCAGGCGGCGTCACATTCAAACCGGCCACTTTTCCCTGCAAGCTGTTACCGAGGTTGGTGGTGCGGTTCGTAGTCAGCTCCTCGGTGTTGACGGTCGCTGTCGAGTAGCCCAGTTTCTTGGCATCACGCTTGATACCCAGGGCCGTTACCACCACCATTTCGAGGTTGCGGACGTCGGGTGCCATTGAAATGTCGTAGTTGGACTGGTTACCAAGCGGTATTTCCTGAGGCGTATAACCCACGTAAGAGAAAACGAGCGTGCCACCCGCGTCGGGGACGCTCAGCTGGAAAGCGCCTTCGGTGTCGGTGGCCGTACCTGCCTTCGTACCTTTTACGACAATGCTCACACCGGGTAGGGGAGCGCCTTTTTCGTCGGTTACCTTTCCTGTAATGTTACGATCGATATTGCTCCGATCGCGGATCAGTTCGGGGAGCGCGCTACCGGGTTCGGCACTGTTTTTAATCAGTACAACCTGCTTGCCGACAATCTTTTAAGTAATGTTGGCAGGTTTGAACAGGTCATCCAGAATATCGCCGAGCGGCCGGTCCACCGCATTAATGGATACTTTCCGCTGGGTTTTGATCAACGAAGAATTATAGGTGAAACGCAACTGTGTCAGCTTGTTGAGTTTGTTCAGTACCGTCTTCATTTCCAGGTTATTGACCTGTATCGTTATTTTCTGATTCAGAATGTCCTGTGCCCCAACGGTGCCTGCTGCTGACACAGTAGCGAAGATTAAGGCAATAAATAATTGGTAAAGTGATATTCTCATAGCCCTGTATAGTAGCCGGGATAGATGTCGGTGTTTTTTCATACTTTTGAAAGTTTTGTTCAGGATTGAAATGATGGGACAGAATGCTCCCGTTTCGCCGCAGATGCCAGTCTTAGCGAGGGGAGGCGCAGGGCCGGTGATGGCGCAATCATCACTGGCTCTTTATCATTCAAAGTGTAAGCAGAGTTACTCGTATGTCATAGGCAAAACGGGGGATTAATGTTAGCTGATTTTAGTCCTGAAAAGGGTTAAGAATCTTGAAACACTGTTTTCACTGCACATTAATTACAGCCTTTGGAACGGATCACAACTCGACCATTGTCCATATCATACCCGGCACCGATGGCCTGGCATATTGCATTCAATCGTTGTTTCAGGTTTTCATCTCCAAACTGCGCGCTGATCATGCAGTTGGAAAGCGTTTCGGGCTGGTACACAATGCTGATCCCGTACGCTTTTGCCAAGGCATCGAATGCTTCACTCACAGGCCTGTCGTCGAATACCTGGTCCTTCTGCACCGCCGATTCGGCCAGCAGCACCGGATTCGCCGCAACGGCCTTTTCCAGTTTATTATCCCTGCGATTAAATACCACCTGCTGGTTGGGGTTCAGGATCACGCCCGCCGGATTGGCACCTTGCGAGGTTTCATATTCTTTCTTGGCATAAACCGACACCCGGCCCGTTTTGACCGCCACCATTTCGGTATTATCGCCGTCGAATGCTTTAATGCGGAAACTTGTACCGAGCACCTTCGTCACCGTTTCGCTGGTGTACACGAGGAATGGCTGGTTTGGATTTTTGGCCACATCAAAAAAAGCTTCGCCGGTCAGGTAAACGCGGCGCTCATTGGCGGCAAATTGTCGGGGATAGCGGATACTGCTGCCTTTGGCCAGTGTAGCCACGCTGTTATCGCTCAGGAGCACCGTCAATTCCACTTGCGTCGGATTGGTTTTGACGACCATTTCGCTTTCCAGCGCAATGTCATGCCCTTTGCCGGAAGGCGCTACTGTGTTATGTATCGTGTAATAAAGCCAGCTAAGGCCAACCGCAAGCAGCAATACGGCTGCTGCCCTCCAAACTGCGCGATGGTAAAAAGGAATACTTCCTTCCGCTTTCCGTTCGTGCGCAATGCGCGTGATTTCCGCAATTTCGTGCCCGAGCATTTCTTCCGAAAGATCGTCTTTATAGATTTCATGCACCGCGAGTACGAGCTCCTTCGCCCGTGCTACAACGCCCGCACGATCGGGGTTTTGTTGCAGCCATTGCTGCCAGTAACGGTCGAGTTCGGGGGTGGGGGCGATTATCCAGCTGCGGAACGTATCGTCCGTCGCCAGTTCTTCTACGGTAAATATTCGGTGTAAGCTCATCGGCAAAACTGAAACATTGAGTTCAGAGCATTTTGCAGCTCTTTAAAATGGTATGTCAGTTTTGAAGGCGGGTATAACCAAAAAAATCAAAAAATATTTGGAAAAGTTATAGAAGGGAGGAAAGGGAGGAAGGAGGAAAGGGAGGAAGGAGGAGGGGGGCGAAGGGGATAAAGGGAGCTGAAAGTATGGAAAGTTAAGAAAGTTATAAATGGTTGGTATTATTGTTAAGTATTATATTATTTAAAAGTATAGTACATTTTTTTGCGTTCAAATCTCGCGCCGCTCGTGCAAATCTCTTGATTTGTATGCACTATTCGCAGGCATACCTTCGCGCCCTTTCCTCCATCCTCCCTTTCCTCCCTACCTACGATAGCCAAAAAAGCAATACACAAAAACTCCGCCGGTGCCCAGATCTCCTTAATCTCCTTCAACGTGCGGTACAGGAGGTTGGAGACGCTTTGGCGGCCGAGGCCCATGACGCTGGCGATGTCTTCGTTGTCGAGGTTTTGGTAGAAGCGGAGATAGATGATTTCCTGCTGGCGTTTGGAAAGGAGGGAGATGATGCGTTTGAGGTGGCCGTTCTGGAAGCGGATATGCTCGTCTTCGATGATATTCGTTTCGATGGATGGGTCCGATGGGTCGGTGTCGAAAATGGCTACCTGCGGCTCGTGGAAACGTTTGAGGCGGATGCTCTCCTTGATGAGCTTGTGGCGTAGCGCTTTGAGGAGGTAGGACTTGACGAATGCCGTTTCGGAGAGTAAATTGCGGCGTTCCCATAGTTCGAGGTAGAGCTCCTGGATGGAATCGCGGATGAAGTCGGGGTCGGACGAAAACTTGGTGGCGTAGTTGTACAGGGCCCGGTAGTGCATTTGGGCTAGCTGCCCGAGCGCCTCCGCGTCGCCGGCTTTAAACCGCTGCCAGAGCCTGATATTCAGCTCGCTGGCATTCAATATGTTTTCTTCCTGATTCAAATCCTGAATGTAACGGCAATGTTGTATTAAATCAATGAATTATGCCAATCAAAGCGGGCCGTAGCGGCATTCTCCTTGTGAAACGGCGGTAATTATTCTGGTTCGGAAATGTCAGGAGAAAATGATTCGGGACGGCCTCCCGTGGGGCGGCCCCCGCGGGGCGATGAAATACCGCCCCGCGGGAAGGCCGCTGGTGCTAATTGCGTTGCGCGGACTATTTGACCACTTTAAGTTTACCCTGCATTAGCGTGTAATGGCCGGGGAAAGTGCAAACGTACTGGTAAGTGCCAGCCTGTTTGGGCGCTACGAAATAGATGGATTCCGATTTTTCGGGTTCTACAATATTCGTATGGAACAGCACATCGTTTGTTTTGGGCACGTAGTTCAGCTCGGTACCTTTCAACCCAAGGTTAAGACCGGCTTCGCCTACCGCAATGACGGTTCCTGGCTTGGTAATGACCAGGTTATGCAGCATATCGTCGTTGTTGTTGAACACAATTTTGATTTTACTGCCTGCTTTTACCTGGATTTCCGAAATATCGAATTTCAGACCCGGTACCGTGCCGATGGTCACCACCTGATCGGGACCGGTGGTCCAGCTGGCAGGAATTTCGGTGACGCGTTTGGCGGAAGCCACGGTATTCGCGGTCGCCTCACCGGCAGTTGCCGTTGCGGGCATATTGTGCGCGCTATGATCAACGGCAGTCGTTGCTTTCACCGTCGTAGTGAATTGCGATGCATTGGCAGCCTGTCCACCTGCGATCTCGTTCAATGTGTAGTAGCCGGTTGCATGCAGCAGGTTATTGCCGTCGGTCGATTTCACGCCATCGGCCTTGATTTCGTGAATATAACCTTTGCGCAATGCGGCCGGATCAACCACGAGGCGCACGCGGAGGCCATCTTCCGAAACGATAATGCCTTTCAGCGGCACTTCCTGCGTGTTGATGATCGGGCTGCCGTAGGTGCGGTGGTAACGGTAAGTGAAGCTGTTCATTTTGTACGCATCCTGTTCAGCGGCTGCTTTTTTATCGACAGGGCTCGTGAAAGTGATTTCAAAACCATCCGGCGTCGAGCGTACCGTCTTCATTTCAAACGGCATTTTACCCGTCCACACGAGTCTTTGAATACCAAATTCCTCCTTACCCGTCGCCGACCATCCGCGGCTTGTCTGGCCTACGAACATCGAGCCGTCCAGGCCCCATTCGAGGCGCAGGATACCCGACATAAATCCTTCGCGGAAAGGGAAAACGGTTCCCTGCCACACGCCATTCACTTTTTCGAGATCCACACGGGTGATAATACTGTGCCCCTGGTCACCCACGAACATTTGCCCCGTAAATGGCCCGAATGCGCCATTGGTCACGTCTTCTTTGAAATCAGAGGTTGAGATTCCGACCAATGTGTGCGGGAACCATACAGCCGGTGGTTTCAGGCCGGGCACTTTCTTGGCAACATCGTAAAGCGGTTCGCCCGTGTTGGGAACGTCGTCGGGAGTCAGTTTTACGGGCGATCCTTCTTCCTTGCTCCAACGCAAACCCGCCGGGTTACCCGCGAAATCGCCTTTTTCAAGGTGCGTCATACGGCCAGAACCGACCCAGTCGCCCTGGTTTTCGGTATAGAAAATATCGCCTTTATAAGATCCGAACCCGGAAGGGGAGCGGAGACCGGTCGCATAGGGTGTCAGCTTGCCGTCCTGGCCGAGTTTCAGCATCCATCCCCGCCATTTCGACTGGCTCGCACCGCGCCCTACCCAGTCGAGGTTGAGCGTAACGAGCATTTCGCCGTTTGGCATGGCCACAGGGCCGTAGGAATACTGGTGGTAGTTACCCGACAGCGGCCAGCGCGTAAACGAATCGTAAACATCTGCTACGCCGTCGTTGTTAGTGTCTTCCAGGCGGGTAACCTCGCCGCGTTGCGACACAAGAAAATCTTTGCCGCGGTAATACAAGCCCAGCGGCTCGTGCAGGCCCGATGCGAAACGGTGGAACGAAGGCTTTCCGTCGCCTTTCAAATACGGGTTGCCGATCATCCACACTTCGCCGCGGCGGGTGGATGTCGCCAGGCGGCCGTCGGGCAATACCTGCATTCCGCCGATTTCCATTTTGACGTTTTCAGGAATAGGAATGGTGATGATGCGGTAGTAATCGTCAATTTTATTGGGCTTAGACTGCGCAAATGCACTGGCGCAGCCGGCGGTAATCAGGGTAGTTAAAAGAATATTTTTCATCGATACAAATCAGATAATGAGGTTTTACCAAAACAGTGAATAGCTGGTCGCGTTGGAAACGGGAAGGATCAGCTCCTTCATTTCGCCAGCCGGGCGCACTACCGCTTTAGCTTTTTTATTAACCTGTACAAAAAAGCGGTCGTCGATCTGGTAAAGTCCTTTTTCTATTTCGGTGATCTGCTTGCCGCTCGCGAGCAACGAGTAGAGCGAACCCGTAGGCGTACCTTCCACCCGGAATGTACGCGAGAGGCTATTGCCACCGGAAACCAGTTCGTCGCTCACCGTCGCCGAGCCGATCGCGTACCGGAAGACGGGATAACCTTTCTGGTCGATTTTATAACCCAGGAAGTTGATATTGGAAGAGTCGGGCCAGGCTGCATTGCTATTGTCGAGCACAGCCATGCTGCTGCGACCGGAAACGTGCACCTTAAGGCCCGCCGGGAAGAGCAGTTGCGGCTCGCCGCGTTCGTACCACATTTCGGTCACGTCGGCAAATTGCCCACGCCAAGCCTGCAATAATGCGCCGCGGTTCAGGTCTATCGTGTAATTCCAGCCGTCCGGGCTTCCGACAGAGATGCAATGCGTGCGTTTCGATTTTTCGCCTTCCAGCTGAATGAAAGAGCGTACCATTTCAGGACGCATATCGGGCGTCACGCTGATGTACGGTTTCGGTTCCGGCTCAGGAAGCGACGATAATGAATGCAGGTCGTAAGGACGCACGCCGGATTTCTCCACGCGCAGCCCCAATGCAGGCTGGCGCCAGGGAAAGCGCGAGTAGTAGATCTTGAACTTATGTTTTCCCTGGGTCAGGCTAACTGAACCCGTGTGTGTTTCCTGCGAGGTGGCTTCGCCGCCCGTTACAATGTTTTTGCCGTCAACGTCTATCGAAAGCACAGGGCCTGAATAAATGGTGGTGAAAATGTAGTCGCCAGCCTCTGTCACGTCGACATCGCCTTCATACACCAGGTGGAATTCACGCATACCGTTGGTCACCTCCTGCGTTAGTACAGGCGATTGTCCCTCGTGATCGAGCTTGCTATATTCTTTGGCATCCCATTTGTCGGAATAAACTTTGTAATTCAGATTGCTGATCGACAGCGGTTTGCGGTTAGCAAGAAGCTGGTAGCCCACGTTACGGAAAGCGATGCTTCCTTTGGTAACCTCAAATGAGAGTGGCTGGCCGTCTCCGGTAGCTTTTGAATTGGGCAGGTAAACTGTTTCGAGCACGGTCACGCCGTTCAGCGAGAGTGTGTTCAGGCGTGCTGAGTTAGGAATATGTTGTACTGATGCATCATAGGAGACTTCGAGCGTCTGCCACAGGCCGGCCGATTTAGCGGCATTCTGGTTGGGAAACTGCCCCACATAGCCCGAAGTCGAAGCGTCCGTCACTTTTTGTTTGCTGCTGTCCGAGATTCTCACCTTTTGCCCGCCAGGCAGGACAACATACCCCTCGGCTCCCGGGGAAACGTTGAATTCGATGTACAACCGGAGGTCGCTCGCTTTTAGTTTGGTTGTCAGCACGGTCCCTGCATTTCCGATCAGTACACCGTCGCCCGCCAGGGTTTTAGGCTTTACCGTACCGGAAGGGTGAATGGCAATGCCACCTTGTATCGACCAGTTGGGAGCGGCGCTTTCAAATGCGCTGAGGTCTTTGAGGGGAAGCGGAGAATAGTTTCCCTTTCCTGTCTGAGCCATCACCATCGCCGGGCAAGCCAGGAAAAGGAGGGAGACTTTCTGAAACAATTGATGCATTGGAATCGATTAAGTGTATTGTTTACAATTAAAAAGCGAAGTTCGGCATTTTTTTACCATTATATCCGGAAATAGTATGAATTTTTTGAAGGGTTTTGGGCATGTAAAGAACGCAGTTGGGGGCAGGCTGGCAAAAGTTTACCAATGATGAATATGCAGCGTGCGGCGTATAGCGGCCAGGGTTGCAACCGATTTCATAAATGGGCGGAATCGCACCTGCCCGCGATGCAGCATATCGGGCTTGCAATAGTCCTCTTCAAATATTTTCCTGTATTATTTCAAAATTGTCAGACAGTTTTTAAGCTTTTACGTGCGAGCATTTTGTAAAATGTTTGGAACAGGCCGATAAGGCTATATGCGGTTGCATTGTTTGTGAATGCGATTTTGTAAATTTAAAGGGACACCACGTGCGCGTAGGGTCACAGTGCGCACGTGGCAGTAGTAACAAGAGCGATAGTTAGTGAGATTTTCAAGCATAGATCAATAGTCGGTAACGGCCTTCCGACGGGGCTGTCGGGATAGCCTTTCAGGTGCCGATTTGTTTATGGTATGTTAATAAATACTTAACATAATACACTGGATTTAACCGGATTTTTGCGTTTTGTAAGGCGAATTTTGCCTGTCCATTCTTTTCTCACCTAAATAACCAAGTGCTCATGATCAAACACTTTTACTTATGCTTCCGGCTGAGTATTTTCAGAAGCGGCGCGTGCGCGGGTATCGCGCTCACGGGCCTGATGTACTCGCATGCAGGCATCGCGCAGTCGGTCGTCACCGGGCAGGTGATTTCCGGCGATGATAAAGCGCCTCTCGCAGGTGTGAGTATCATTGAAAAAGGGACTAACAACGGGACTGTCAGTGATTCCAACGGCAAGTACCAGATCACGGTGAAGGGCGCGGGCTCGGTGCTTACTTATTCGTTTCTGGGCTACGTTTCGCACGAACTCACCGTCGGTGGCCGTGCCGTAGCGGATGTGACATTGATTGCCGACCAGAAGCAGCTGGCAGAAGTGGTAGTAACCGCCCTGGGTATTAAAAAGGACGTCCGTAAGCTCGGCTACGCGGTGCAGGAGCTGAAAGGCGAAAGCATTGTTACCGCACGTGAGACGAACATTGTCAACCAGTTGGCCGGAAAAGTGGCCGGTGTTACGGTCGTTGGTAGCCCATCGGGTATAGGTGGTTCGGCGAGGGTCACGATCCGGGGCGAGCGGTCGGTGGATCTGAACAAAAACCAGCCATTGTACGTGATCGACGGGGTGCCTATCAGCAACTCCATCACCGGCGGCTCGGGCCAGGGTAACCTGGAAGTCGATTTCGGGAACGGCGCGAGCTTTATCAACCCCGACGATGTGGAGACGATGAGCGTACTGAAAGGACCTGCCGCAGCGGCGTTGTACGGTTCGAGGGCGGCCAATGGGGTGATCCTCATTACGACCAAATCGGGTAAGGGCAACAAGGGCATTGGTGTAGAGGTAAACAGCAATACTACCTTCGAGCGCGCATTGAAATTGCCTGAGTATCAGAATAAATATGGACAAGGAAACGGTAATGGCGGCGATTTCGCATTCGTGAATGGTGGTGGTGGCGGTCTGACAGACGGTACCGACGAAGGCTGGGGGCCGGAGTTCAAAGGCCAGAGTTATCCGCAATATAACTCGCCCCGCACATTGAACGGCCAGGCGATCCCGTACCTCGGCGGCGACCTCAATGCGCCCGCCGGAAGCGTAATCACGGCCACGCCCTGGGAAGCAGATGTGGACGGTTTGAAAAACTTTCTGCGGACGGGCCGTACCCTAACGAACAACATCGCATTGATCGGCAACAACGACCAGGGTAACTTCCGCCTGTCGTACACCAATCTCGACCAGACGGGCATCGTGCCCAATACCGATCTGAAACGTCATACTGTCTCATTGAGTGCAGGTTACAATCTTACGAAGAAGTTCTCTGCCAAGACATTTGTGAGTTATATCAAAGGCGCGAGCGGTAACAGGCCGTCGATCAGCTATGGTACGGAGAGCATTATGTACCTCTTCAACTGCTGGCTGCCACGTTCGGTGAAAGTTTCGGACATGAAACGTTTATGGATGAACGGACTGGAAGACCAGCGCCAGTTCAGCTGGAACTACAACTACCACGATAACCCCTACCTGACGGTTTTCGAAAACACGAACGGGCAGGAAGTGAACCGCATTATCGGCAACGTCATTCTGAAATACGATTTCACCGACTGGCTGAGCCTGCAAGTGCGCACCGCTACCGACTGGGGCAACGAGCGCCGCGAATACCGCCGCGCATTCAGCACACAGCGGTTTCCGTTCGGCCAGTTCCGCGAAACGAAGATCAATACCGAGGAGCGGAACAGCGACTTCCTGCTGTCGTTCAATAAGGACATCAGCAAGGACATCAATATTTCGGCGACATTTGGGGGGAACCAGAACCGCCAGAGCTCGATCTATGACGAGGAAAATGCAGGCCAGCTGAACTTGCCGGGCATTTACAACCTTACCAACTCCCGCATTGCACTCGTAGCATCGCAGAGCAAGGTTGGCAAGCGGATCAACAGCTTGTACGGATCGGCGTCGGTCTCGTTCCGCAACTACCTGTTCCTCGACATCACGGCGCGTAACGACTGGAGTAGCGCATTGACGCTCCCCACGGCCCTGAAAGCGTTCGGTACGGAAAACAACTCTGACTTCTCTCCATCGGTAGCATTGAGCGCCGTGGTGAGCGATATGGTGAAGCTGCCGGAAGTGATTTCATTTGCCAAACTCCGCGCCAGTTTCGCGCAGGTGGGTAATGATACCGATCCATTCACATTTACCCAGGCATTTAACCCGAGCACGCCTTACGGAAGCTCGCAGATCTACGGCGAAACCGACCGTCTGGCCAACCTGAACCTGAAACCGGAGATCAGTACCGCCTACGAACTGGGCGCAGACCTGCGTTTTTTCAAGAACCGCATCGGTCTGGATTTTACCTACTACCAAAGCACGACCAAAAACCAGATCCTGCAAATCCCGCTTTCGCAGACGACGGGCTATAATGGCCGCTTTTTCAATGCAGGTGAGATCAAAAACTGGGGTTTTGAGACAATGCTGAACATTACTCCGGTAGAAATCAATGATTTCAAATGGAATATCGGCATCAACTTCTCGGCCAACCGCAGCAAGGTGCTCGAACTTTCCGACGGCATTACCAATTTCGTGATGGCGAGCAAAGGAGTGAGCATCGAGGCGCGTGTGAACGAACGGATGGGCGATATGTACGGGATCGCATTTGCGCGTGTGCAGAACACCAGCTCTTCATTGCCTTACTATGACGCAACTGGCCAGAACGTAGGTCAGATCGTGTACAAAGACGGTCGTCCGGTGCCGACTACCAACGTTCAGAAAATGGGTAACTATAATCCCGACTGGCTTGCAGGTATTTCCAACCAGTTTACTTACAAAAATGTAAAACTGAGCTTCCTGTTTGATGTCCGTCATGGCGGTAAGCTGTATTCGCATACACAAACCGTTGGCCGTGAGGGTGGTATTATCAAGGAAACCCTCGAAGGACGTGCGGATGGCTACGACCTGAGCAAAGCCGGCAACGGTGTGATCGGTGACGGCGTCGTGCAGAATGCAGACGGTTCTTTCAGCAAAAACGATGTGAAACTGACTGCCCGCGCCTGGCACACTGCATTTACCGGAGGCCGTAATATCGCCGAAGGTGTGATGTATGATGCTTCGTTCGTGAAACTCCGTGAGGTACAGCTGGGCTACTCGATCCCCAACCGTATCCTGGGCCGTTCGCCGATCAAGAACATCACGATTTCATTCGTGGGACGTAACCTTGCATTGTGGTCGAAAGTGCCGCACGTGGATCCCGAAACAATGGCTTACAATGGCGGGACTGCATTGCCGGGCATCGAATACATGTCGATCCCTTCGAGCCGCAGCTATGGTTTCAATGTGAGTTTCAAACTGTAAAATTTCAATTGGAAAACAATGAAAAAGCTAATTCCGATATACATCATGCTGCTGCTGATCGTCTCAGCCGGGGCATGTACCAACGACTTTGAGGAGATCAACACCAACGACAACGTGCCGAACAACGTCACGCCCGACCTGCTGCTGGCCGGTGTGATCCGCAACATGATCAACAGCCAGGTAAGCGACGCCTGGGGCATTGGTAACATCGTGGTACAACACCATGCGAAGATCCAGTTTGTGAACGAGGACCGCTACTTGTGGGGCCAGCAAAACGGCATCTGGGACAACGTCTACGGCAATATGCGTAATGTTAAAAACATCCTCGACCAGGTTGGTACCGACGACGCCAATGGCTACAAAGGCATCGCGCTTATCCTGAAATCGTGGATGTTTGCGCTCGCTACCGACGCTTATGGCGATATACCTTACACCGAGGCGACAAAAGGCAAGACCGACGGCGTTTACCTGCCCAAATATGACACGCAGGAAGCCGTTTATACAGGCATCCTGGCCGATCTGAAAACCGCTAACGATATCCTCGCTACCAGCTCTACGGCTGTTTCAGGCGATATTCTTTTCGGCGGCGGTTCCGGTTCGCTGATCAAATGGCGGAAACTGGCGAATTCGTTGCGCCTGCGTTACCTGATGCGTATTTCAAAGCAGAAGGACGTGAAGGCCGACATCCAGGCCATTTTGGCTGATCCCGCTAAAAACCCGATTTTTGAGGGTAACCAGGACAATGCAGAACTGAAATACCTCGCTGCGGCCCCTAACCAGTGGAGAATGTACGACTCACGGGTAGGGTCCTTTGATGAATTCCGTGTGAGCAAGACGTTGAGCGACCGCCTTACCGCATTGAAAGACCCGCGTCTGGCCGTATTTGGCCGCCCTTCGCAATCGTCGGTAACGGCGGGCAAGCCCGTGATCGAAGGTGTTCCGAACGGTTTGGGCGACGTACCTGCATTGAACTACAATGGTGGCCCGCAGGGCGTTTCCCGCGTCGGTTACACGTTCGCGTGCCTCGTGTGCAACGATCCCGGTCAGGCGCCGCCGGATCCCTCGGCTCCGCGCGGAATCTTGATGAATTATTCCGAATTGCAGTTTATTCTCGCCGAAGCACGCGAAAAGGGCTGGATCACGGCCGGTACTGCCGAAGGATACTACACGAAAGGAATCCAGAGCAATTTCGAATACTGGAAAAGCGTGGTACCATCATCGTACGGCATCAATGTAACGCCGGATGCATCGTACTACACGCAGCCGGCAGTGGCCTACACCGGCACCAGCGCTGAAAAGCTGTCAAAAATTGCATTGCAAAAGTGGGTAGCATTCTATTTCAACGGCCTGGAAGCATGGTTCGACTGGCGCCGCACAGGTATGCCTGAAATCAAACCAGGCCCCG
>CBIHPQ010000189.1:0-12648 GCA_966211825.1 uncultured Dyadobacter sp.
ATTGTAAAATAATTGCTTTTCCAAAACATACTGAGAAGGTTCCAATTTGATCAAGTCGCTGCTGCGGAACAGTATTTTGTCAATTGTTTCGGTCGAATCGACAATGGAAAGAATGTCGTTGGGAGGCAACCCTTCTTTTACTTTTGGAATGATACCGTTGCAATGTAAACGTACCCAAGCATCACTCAACCCATTCTCCCTCAACAACCAGTCCACATTATCCTCCCCGAAGCTGTACCGGCCGTTCAGGTCGCCCATTACCATCACCGCATTGCCGGCGGAATGCAGGCGGATGTAGGTCGAGAGCTGTTCCATGTTCCGCCGCCGCGCGAGTGCGGCGCGAGGGTGGTTATACGCATTGGCGTGCACGTTGTAAAAGTCGATAAAACGGTTCTGGGCAATTTCAATGCGTGTATAGGTGAAACCTTTGGGCGTGAAGCAGTCGGCACCGGTGCAGTCCGTCCACGCGATGCGGCGGAGGTGCTTTACCGGGAATTTCGAGAGCGTATTGAGCCCGTCGCCCGTCATGACGGCTCCTTTGGTGGGCGTGCGGAACGGGTGGGCGTTGCCGGAGTTGTACAGGTATTGATTGTAATTAAAATCCTCCTGGACGTGTGCGATGTCGAAGCGGTTGAGCAGGCGGCCGATTGCCGAAATACTCTCTTTCCTGGGACTAGCGGCGCTGCAAATGAGCTGGGGAAGCCCGGCGATGTTGTAGGTGATCACTGAAAAACTGCCCGCGGTGAGGGAGTCGGGAGGTAACCGTGGCTGATCGGCGCCGGGGTGTGCGGCCTGTGGGCGGGTTGCTGGCGTAGCTTCCGAGAGGAAAAAGAGAATGAACAGCCACGAAATGGATTTCAGAAACCTGTTTGCGTCAAGAACTAGAGATGCCCGCATAATGTGCCGGTTGGTATGCCCAAAACTACCAGCGGCGTGTGGTCAGGATAATTCCAAATTGTTAAGAATACATTATTTTTCAGGCAAATAGCGGTTTTTAAGGTGTAACCGGGAGGTTGAGACGCCAGTTTCGCAGCAGTTCTACGCATTCCCGGATAGGCACGTGTACAAGGCGCGCTGGTTCGACAATAGACTGTGATCCGGCCGGCGGTTTTAAATAATTGTTATGAAAATGGTATTCCCGGCCTCGTGAATGCCATTTCAACGGATATTTGCGCCCATTCCCGGCTCCAACCAAACGTTCAAATCGCCGGGTCGCCTATTCATGAAAGCTTTTTCACGACTATCTATTTCCCTTTTTGCCCTTTTGCCCTGGGCGGTTTCTGCTCAGAACAGCAATGATAACCCACTCTCGCGTGCGCATTCGCATAACGATTACATGCAGGCGGCGCCATTTACTTTGGCATACCAGCATCAGTTCGGCTCAGTAGAGGCCGATGTGCATTTAAGGAATGATACCCTGTTTGTCGCGCACGACGACAAAGACATCAGCGCCGACCGGACGTTTGACAAACTGTATTTACAGCAGATCGCAAAGCAGGTCAGCAAGAACCAGGGTACCATCTATAAGGATAAAAGCCGGGTGATGACCCTGTTGGTTGACCTTAAAACCACCTACAAAACCACGTTGCCGGCATTGGTGAAAACGCTGGCGCCCTATGAGGAGCTGCTGGCGCCGAAAGGGTCCGTTAAAGTGGTACTGAGCGGGAATACGCCCCCGCCGGATCAGTTCGAGCAATATCCCGCCTATATTTTCTTCGACGGCCGCCCGGGCGTGAGCTATGCGGTGGCGCAGGCCGCCCGCCTCGGGATGATCAGCCAGGATTTTCACAAGTACTCCCAATGGAACGGCAAAGGTATCCCGGTGGAAAAAGACCGCAAGGCCCTTAACGACGTGATTTCCCAGGCACATGCGATGGGCAAACCGTTCCGTTTTTGGGCAAGTCCGGATAACATCAATGCATGGAAAGTGCTGATGAACCTAGGTGTGGATTATGTCAATACCGACCATGTTGCCGAACTGGGCACTTTTTTGAGTGGCCGCAAGAACGCCGAGTACCAATCCACCGATTTTTACAAGCCCTATCAACCCACCTACAAAAACAACGACAACCGCGGAAAGGTGAAGAACATCATTCTGCTCATCGGCGACGGAATGGGCCTGGCGCAGATTTATTCGGGCCTGACCGCCAACCGCGGCGAGCTCAACCTGGGCCGTTTCCTGAACATCGGTTTTTCAAAAACAGCTTCCTCTGACAACTACATTACCGATTCCGCTGCGGGTGCCACGGCTTTCGCCACCGGTAACAAAACCCGCAACCGGGCCATCGGCGTAGATTCCAACCTGGTAGCTGTGCCGTCCATTATCCGTCAGGTAAAAGCTACGGGCCGGAAGGCCGCATTGATCTCCGCGGGAGACATTACCGACGCTACGCCCGCGGCATTTTACGCACACCGCCCTGAGCGCAGCCAGATGGACGAGATTGCTACCGATTACCTGAAAGAGCCCGTCGATGTCCTGATCGGCGGCGGTTACAGCCATTTTGCCAAAACCAAAACAGCCGATTCGCTCAAATCGCGTGGTTTTCAGGTGTCCGACAACTGGAACGACTTGGCGAATATGAAAGCACCGTTCGTGCTGCTCGACGACAAGCATGTGGTTTCGATGCAGAAAGGCAGGGGTGATTTCCTGAAAGATTCATTTCACAAGACACTTCAATCACTCCAATCGAATCCAAAAGGATTTTTCATGATGGCCGAAGGCGCGCAGGTGGATTACGGCGGCCATGCCAACATTGTACCTTACGTGGTGACGGAAATGCTCGATTTTGACAAACTGGTAGGAGAGGCACTTCGCTTTGCCGATTCCAACGGCGAAACGCTCGTTCTCGTGACTGCCGACCACGAAACCGGCGGCCTCACGCTCCTGGACGGCAACCTCAAAACCGGCTACGTCGACGGCCAGTTCAGCACCGGCGACCACACGGGCATTATGGTACCGGTATTCGCCTACGGCCCGCATTCGCTGGATTTTAGAGGTGTTTATGAGAATACGGAGATTTATCGGAAGATGAAGAAGGTTTTGAAATAGGGAGGGAGGGGCAGGAGTTGGGCGTAGTCTCCGACTACGTCCAGCCGACAACTGGTCTCTGACCAGCAAGCAACATAAATTCGACATTTCCTAAGCCGGTCACAGACCGGCACGCGCTCGGACGTAGTTAGAAACGACGCCCAACTTTTCCCCTCCATCCTCCCTTTCCTCCTTTCTCCCATTTTCCCTTTTTAAAAACATTTAATAACCATATTTTCCTATTCGGTCCGTTTTTGATGTTACATTTGTGCGAATCTGCCGGGTATTCCATTGAAGATAGACGCGTTACATAATGAAACGGAGTTGCTGACTGATATTGCAGCAGGCAGCGAAAAGGCATTTGCCGCCTTGTTCCATTGGTATCGCGATAAAGTTTATTCCGCCGCATTCCGTCTCACGCATTCCAGTTTTCTGGCCGAGGAGGTTGTTCAGGACGTATTTTTAAAGTTGTGGGTTAAAAGGGAAACCTTACTTGAAATCGCCGGTTTCGAAGATTATCTTTTTATCATGACCCGCAATCATGTGTTCTCCACCCTCAAAAGAATGGCGCGGCAGCAACAGCTCGTCGACGATCTCCAACTCGAATTGCCCGCTGCCGAGAATACTACTTACAATCGCATTCTCGACCTCGAAATTGAGGAAATCGTGCATCAGGCGGTGGAGCTCCTGCCGGCGCAGCAAAAACAGGTTTACCTCATGAGCAAGGAGCAGGAATTGAAGCGGGACGAAATCGCTAAAAAGCTTCGTATTTCCTCAGAAACCGTGAAAACCCACATCGCACGTGCCCTGCGTCACATCCGCGCATACAGCAAACTGAAACTCGAAATATCGATCTCCTGGCTGCTGTTTTTCCTGGTAAATTAATTTTTAAACTTTTTTTTGTCGCATTGTCCCCCGAAACAGTTTGGCGAAAGTCTTTACGGGTGAAGGACGGTAACACCCGTCCGTAATCCTGACGAGCTATGCAAAACCGACGCCTGGACGACTTGTTTTTCCGGTATTGTGAAAAGAAAATAACCGACCAAGAGCGGGAAGAACTGATGGCCATGCTGCTTTCGGACGATAACCGCGAGCAACTCAACGGGCTGATCGACCGGTTTATCCGCAGTGACGGGGCGAAGCACGCATTGTCCGAAGAAACAGCTGACGACATTCTGAGCTCGATATTTTCGGCTACCGGTCGTGCCGAACAAGAGCTAACCTCGGAGCGGACTATGGAGGACGAACCGGACCCGGATGCAGAACCGGACAGAACGCGACCGATGTGGCTTTTCAGGCTCGCGGCGGCTTCGGTGGCGCTGTTTATGATGTACGGTGGTTATCGCTGGGTCAACCGTCCGAAGCCTCAGCTGCCCGTGGTGGTCATGCAAAGCGTGTATGGGGACGATGTACCTGCGGGCGGGAACAAGGCGAGCCTTACCCTCGCCGACGGCCACACCTACGATCTGAATACCATTACCGAGGGCAACCTTGCGGTGCAGCCCGGAACCACTATCGACAAGTTGAAAGGGGAGGTTATCTATGGTAAAAATGGGGCTGATGGCAGCACCGTGGCCTATAATGTGCTCCGAACGCCGTTGGGAGGGCAATATAAAATAGTACTGCCGGATGGATCGCGGGCGTGGCTGAACGCCGGATCGACTTTGAAATACCCTACTGCTTTTAAGGGCAGTAAGAGGAATGTGGAAATGACCGGTGAAGTGTATTTTGAGATAGAACCTGACAAGAAAAGGCCGTTCCTCGTGCGGGTGACAGATAAAAATGTGAAAGGTAAGGATATGGAAATCACCGTTTTAGGTACGCATTTCAATGTCAGCTCCTATGGCGACGAGCCTACCATGCAAACTACTTTGCTCGAAGGTTCCGTGCGGGTTGACAAGGACGATGTGACCAAGGTGCTCTCGCCCGGCCAGCAGGCGCGCGTGGCGACGGGCGAAGCGGCTCATGATATTGCCATCAAAACGGTTGATACCGAGAGTGTTGTGGCCTGGAAAGAAGGTCGTTTCGAGTTCAATGGGAATATCCGGGAGATTATGCGGCAGATTTCGCGCTGGTACGACCTGGATGTGAAATACGAAGGAAATGTGGAGCGAAAATCGTTTGCCGGGACCATCTCGCGCAAAAACAATGTGTCGGAAGTGCTGAAAATGCTCGAAATGACGGGCGGTATCCAGTTCCGGATCGACGACAGGAAAATTACCGTGAAAAATACAGATTGAATTCCTTCAACTTAACCCTGAAACAAAAATGAAACTGCTGAACTCTTCCTGACGGGCCAAACAGAAAGGATAATGAGGAAAAAGACCGGATGCGTTGCGACCGCACCCGGCCCGACCTGATTAATCCTGAGATCATTGGACAACGATACATTCACTTTTAAACAGGCATACAAAACTATGAAATTTGTATACAAGGGCAAAACTGTCCTATGGGGGGCGTATATGCTTATACGTTCACTGTGGGAGGCCATAAAACATCGAACCGACTTTGGTAAAGTCCTCCTGACAATGAAATTAACTGTGTTGATATTCCTGATTGGTACATTGCAGGTGCTGGCCGAAGATACCTTTGCCCAGCAGGTATCACTCAAAAAGAAGGATGCAACTCTGCTGGAAGTGCTCAGGACCGTGCGCAAGCAGACGGGCTATCTGTTCATTTGCGACCTGGAAATGCTCGATCAGGCAGAAAAGGTCAATATCAATGTCACAAATGCGCCGCTGAAAGAGGTGCTGGACGCCTGCTTTGCCGGGCAGCCGTTAACCTACAACATTGTAGACAAGACGATCATCGTGAAGAAAAAACGCGAGCCGGCTCGAAAACCGAAGGAGCAGGCGAGCATTAAGGAGCCGTTTTCCTTCGTGTCCGACCCGGTTTTGAAGGATCGGATGACGGAGCTGATGCGCAAAAAGGTCAATTTGGAGACGATCTTCGACATCAGTGTCACGGGTAAGATAACCGATGAAAAAGGAGAGCCGCTCGCGGGCGTGAACGTGATCCAGAAAGGCACCCAGCGCGGTACTTCCACCAATGAGCAGGGTGTTTTCGATATCGATATTACCGATGCGGATGCGGTGCTGACGTTTTCATTCGTGGGTTTCATTTCGCAGGAGGTGATCGTCGGCCGCCGGAGCCAGATCGATGTCACGCTGCGGGTCGATAACAAGGCTTTGGAAGAAGTGGTGGTGGTAGGTTATGGTACGCAAAAGCGGTCGGACCTGACGGGTTCGGTATCGTCGGTGAAATCGGAGGAGATTAAAAACCTGCCTGTGCGCAGCGTGAACGAAGCTTTGCAGGGCCGCGCGGCGGGTGTGCAGGTGACGCGCTCGGATGGTTCGCCGGGCGGCGGGTCGGACATCGTGATCCGCGGTGTGGGATCGATCGGCGGAATGTCGCCGCTGTACATTGTGGACGGTATCCGGATGTCGGCAGGAAACAATTTCAACTTGCAGGATGTGGAATCCATTGAAATCCTGAAAGATGCGAGCGCGGCGGCGATCTATGGTGCGCAGGCAGCGGGTGGCGTGGTACTCGTGACCACCAAGAGAGGGGTAGCCGGTTCAGACAAAATGAATATTAATTTCAATGCCTATTATGGCGTAAGGAAGCCGGTCAACCTGTATTCCATGCTGAATACGCCGGATTATATCAAAGCCAAATCGGCATCGGGCGTGAATACCAGCGGCTGGGGTGACCCTAACACGCTACCGGATAACGACTGGGCGGACCAGGTTTACCAAAACGGCAGCGACCAAAGCTACTCACTCTCGTTGTCGGGCGCGACGGCCAAAACCAACTATTACCTCTCGGCCAACTACCAGCGCGAAGGCGGTACGATCATCGATAACTGGTTCGAACGCTACGGTATCCGCTCCAATGCCGATTTCAAGATCAATAACCGCCTGAAAATAGGGGAGACGCTCTATGGCTGGCGCACGGGCAATAACCCGGTGCAAACCAGCACATTCCCGTTCCGCTCGGCGCCGCTGATCCCCGTTTACGACCCGACCAACCCCGTGGGTGGCTGGGCCAAGACAGGTACCTTCTTCACCGGCCCGAACCTGGTGGGTAATGAGTATATCAATCATGCGAAAAATATACAGTATGCGCTGGAAGGAAATGTTTACCTGGATTGGGAGATTATCAAGGGCCTCAACTTCCGGTCAACATTCGGGGCGTCCATTTACAGCGGTGCCAATTACAAGTTTACCGAAGCTTATGATTTTGGTACACTAAAAAACATCAATGCATTCCTGAGCCGTGACCTCAATAACTCCCGCAACCTGACTGCGAACTTCGTTTTGACCTATAATAAAATGTTCGGCCGCCACGAGATCAAGGCCATGGCAGGTTACGAGGCATACCAATCCGATCTCAGCAATCTGCACGGCGAGGCGCAGGGTTTTCAGGTGATTACCTATAACCTCGGCATGACCACCAACCCGAGCACCTACAAAGCCAGCGGCGGCGAATTCCCGCAAACACGGCTGCTTTCCCAGTTCGGACGGATCAACTATACATTTGCCGACAAGTACCTTTTCACCGCCAACGTCCGCCGCGACGGCTCTGACCGCTTCGGTCCGGCCAACAAATGGGGCGTGTTCCCATCCTTTTCGGTGGGCTGGAAAATGAGTGAGGAGGCATTTATAAGGGATAATTTTGCGCAGGTGTCCAATTTGAAGATCCGCGCGAGCTATGGTAAACTGGGCAGTACGAGCAGCATTCCGCAATACACCTACCAGGCGTCGTTTGGCGGCAGCGGCGGTACCAACATCCTCGGATTGCCGAATGGCGACCGTTCGAAGGGGTACGCATTGACGGCCCAGCTGCCCAACCAGAATATCAAATGGGAGCAGGTCAACCAGACCGACATTGGTCTCGACCTCGGCTTGTTCAAGAATGCATTGAACATCACGGCCGACTGGTACAGCCGCCAGACGCAGGATATGATTTACCAGGTTCCTGTGCCGGTTTCGGCGGGCTTTTACGGCACGAGCGGCGTGTTTACCAACATCGGCCAGATGAGCAACAAGGGCATCGAGCTGGCGGTAGACTACCGGGGTAAGGTGAAGGATTTTACCTATTCGGTAAGCGCGAATGCGGCATTTAACAAAAACCTGGTGAAACAGCTGAGCGGTACCAACAACAACCCGATCAACGACGGGGCGGCGGGCGATTACCTCGAAAGTACCGTCACGCGTACGCAAGCAGGAAAGCCGCTGAGCCAGTTTTACGGATACATTGTCGACGGCCTTTTCCAGAACGATTCGGAGGTAGCCTCACTGAACCAGAGCGCGCAGGAAGCTGCTGCGACTGCCGGCAAGCCTACTACCGGCGTGTTTTTCCAGAATGCCGGCACCGGCGCGGGCGACCTCAAATTCCGCGATATGAATGGCGACGGCCGCATTACGATCGACGACAAAACCTACATCGGAAACCCCTGGCCGAAGATCACCTACGGCTTCTCGCTGAACCTCGGTTGGAAGGGTATCGATTTGCAAGCCATGTTCCAGGGCGTCCAGGGTGTAGATGTTTTTAATGGAAACAAATATTACACCCAGTTTTTCGTCGGCGATTATAATACTACCAACGACATTTTCAAAACCTCATTTTTCAATGGAAACGGCCTCACAGACCAGCCACGCGTAGGTACGACCGACGCGTCGGGCAACTACGTGCGCGACCCGAATTCGAACTATACGAGAATTTCTTCTTTCGTTGTAGAAAACGGTTCGTTCCTGAAACTGCGCAACCTGCAAGTGGGCTATACATTGCCTTCGTCGCTGATCAAGCAATGGAAAATGAGTGGTTTACGGATCTATTTTCAGGCCCAGAACCTGCTGACATTCACCGGCTACTCCGGCCTCGATCCGGAAGTACTCGGCCGCAATGGTACCACGGCGCGCGGGCTCGATACGATTTACTCGTACCCGCGCACGAGACTGGTTTCGATGGGTATAGATCTGAATTTCTAACTGATTTAACAGCTGTAATGCTATGAAGATATTTCAAAAATTTCTCCTGCTTTTCGTGCTTACGGGCTTGCTTTCATGCAGCGACGACTTCGTCAATGTCGAAAACCCCGGGGCCCTGGCACCTTCGCAATACCCTGCGTCCGTGGCCGACCTGGAACAGCTGCTGACGGGCGTATATGCCACGCAGCACGCCAATGGCCTCTACGGACATACCATGCTGGGCAAAAACACCTGGCTCTGGGACCACACGCTCGACCTGAGCTGGCAGGGAACGCCTACCTGGATCCAGATGGGCCAGAACAATTCGCAGCCTAACGACAGCTTCCTGTACGACACCTGGCGCGAGCTGTGGCGCGGCGTGCAGCGGAGCAACACATTGCTGGCGGCAATTGAAACTTATCGCCAGAAGGCCCCCAACGACGCTGCTGCTATCGACCTGATCAAAGGGCAGGCGCTTTTCCTGCGTGCCTGGTACTATTTCCACCTGGTATCTGTCTGGGGCGAGGGCTTCAATGCAGCCACGGAAGGGGCAAAAATGGGCGTGCCGATCATTACGGAAGTTGCCTCGGGCCTCGACGAAACCCAGGTACCGCGCAAAACGGTGAAAGAAGGCTGGGACTTCGTGATCAGCGACCTCAAAGCCGCGGAAGGTTTGCTGAAAGGTGCCAACTGGACGGGCGCTACCGACAAGTACAAAGTGTCGGGCTGGGCTGTGAAAGGGTTTTTAGGTAAAATATATGCCTACCAGGCCGACTGGGCCAACGCCAAAACCTACCTCGGCGACGTAGTGACCAACAGCGGCAAATCGCTTGTAACGTTCGATGTGTACAAGGATATGTTCAATGGTAAAAATGAATTTACTTCCGAATCGCTTTTCGAACTCAACCTGAATGTGGACATGACCGCCCGCGGTGGCGACGACCAGTCCATGGGTTCGAGTATCGGGATGGTGATCGCGCCTACCTATGTGAGCGACAATGGCGGGCAAGCGGCTTCGGCGTGGTCGAACGTGTTCCCGCATGCGAAGAACATTGCGCGCTTTGGATTTAATGAAGGTCATTATTTCAAACCGGGCACCACGAGTGCGAACATCTCGAATGTAGATCCTGCTTACGTTACGCGCTCACTGGAAGCGAAGAAAAAGCAAACCGTCGATCCGCGCCTTTGGGTAGCCTGTTACCAGCCTTATGTGGATTCGATGGTCGTAAGCGGCAAAAAGCGCCCGATTTCGCATTACCTGGACGTTACCGAACTCGATATGGAGGCTTGGAGCTTCCGCAAATTCACCAATCCGACTGGTACCGAAGCGGAGATCAATATGTCGAGCGGCGCCAATTTCCCCTGGCTGCGACTGGCCGACGTGTACCTGCTTTATGCCGAAACGCTGACGCATTCGGGCGATAATGCGGGGGCTTTGGAATATATCAATAAAGTGAAACGAAGGGCTTACGGGTTGCCGGTCAATACGCCCTCGGCACTGGATTACAAAAGCCTGGCCGACCAGACCAGGGCGGGCGACGCCATCCTGAAAAACGACCCGCTTAAATACGAACGCTGGGCCGAACTCTTTGCCGAAGGGCATTGGTGGTTCGACGTTCGCCGCTGGCAGATCGGCGATAAGGAAGCGGCCTATTACCAGCGGATCCGTGGAGGCGCCATTCAGTGGGACCCCACCGACTACGCCCAGCCCATCCCGATCAACGAGATCACGTCGAATGTGAACATGCGACAGAATCCAGGGTATTAACAGGCTGTTACCTAAACCCTTAATCATTTCATGTATCCGAACCAACAGGAAAAAGCCGGTCCGCCGCGGCGTAATTTGCTCGCCGCGGCGGTGCTGGCGATGCTAATGCCGGTATTGGCGATGATCGGCGCCGACGACCGCAATACCGACTGGCTTGCCTACGGCGGCAACAAGGCCGGGAACCGCTATTCGCCCTTGACGCAGATTAACCTGAACAATGTTAGTCAGCTGAAAGTGGCCTGGGAGTACGACGCCACCAGATTGGCGCCGGGAATTACCTCACCGAGGAGGCCCATGGAAATCCAGTGCCAGCCCATCATTGTCAGCGGTATTTTGTACGGTACCACGCCGCACCTGAGCCTGTTTGCATTGAAAGCCGACACCGGCGAGGAACTCTGGCGCTTCGACCCATTCACGGTGGGCACGCCGCGTTTTCATGTGAGCAGGGGAGTGATGTTTTGGCAAAACGGGCAGGATAAAAGAATCCTCTACACGGCCGGGAACCACCTTTGTGCCGTCGATGCCGCCACTGGAAAACTGGTGGAAAGTTTTGGCAAGGGCGGAAAAGTGGATTTGAGCGAAGGCGTAACGGGAAGGCCGGGCAGGGAAAATGACAGGCTATCGGTGGATGCAACCTCGCCGGGGGTGATTTATAAGGACATGCTCGTGATCGGCTCGCGGGTATCCGAGTACGGGGACGCCGCACCGGGGCACATCCGCGCATTCGACGTACGCACGGGAAAGCTTAAATGGACCTTCCACACCGTGCCCGAACCGGGAGAGCCGGGCCACGATTCCTGGCCAAAAGACGCCTGGAAACGCATTGGCGGGGCCAACAACTGGGCCGGCATGGTCCTCGACGAAAAGCGGGGCGCGGTGTATTTCGGTACCGGCTCGCCATCCGTCGATTTTTATGGCGCCGATCGGGAAGGAAAGAATTTGTATGCCAATTGCGTGATCTCGCTGAATGCGGAAACCGGGAAAATGAACTGGTACTACCAGACCGTACACCACGACCTTTGGGACAGGGACATTTCCTGCCAGCCTAACCTTTTGACCGTAAAACACAAAGGCCCGGACGGCAAACTGAAAAAGATCGACGCCGTGGCCCAGGCGACGAAAGACGGCCTCCTTTTCCTGCTCGACCGCGATACCGGCAAGCCGCTGTTCCCGGTGGAAGAACGCCCCGCATTGACCGATTACCACTTGCCCGGTGAGCATCCGTGGCCCACGCAGCCTTTTCCGGTCAAACCAGCGCCATTTGCAAGGCAGAATTTTACCGAAAAGGACATTACCGACCGTACGCCGGAAGCCTATGCATTTGTAAAGGAAAAATTCAGCCAGACGCGCTCCGGCAACAAATACATGCCGCCGAGCAAGGAGGGAAGCCTGTACCTGGGCATTGGCGGAGGTGCAGAATGGGGTGGTAATGCGGCCGATCCCGAGGGTATTTTGTATCAGAATTCCAATGAAATGGTGTGGGACCTTAAAATGCTCGACTATAATGGTCCCAGGCAGGCAGGCGCATCGCCCGGCCAGACGGTGTACATGCGGAATTGCGCCGCCTGCCACCGCGCCGACCGGCAGGGCAGCGGGCAGGAATACCCGAGCCTGGCGCAGGTTGGTAACAGGATGTCGAAGGATGAAATTGCGGGCATTATCAAAACCGGTCGCGGGCGAATGCCTTCCTTCCAGCATATTTCCGACAAGGAGCGCGACGAGCTGGTGGCTTTCCTAACCAATGCAGAACCCAAAGCATCCGAAACCCACAGTGCCAGCGAAGCGCCTACGGAAGCGAAATCGGCTTTTCCGTACATTCCTCCGTACATCAACAATGGGTGGACGCGTTTCTTCGACCCGGACGGTTATCCGGCCATCAA
>CBIHPQ010000190.1:0-12563 GCA_966211825.1 uncultured Dyadobacter sp.
CGCGCGAGCGACCTGTTCTGCACATTCCGGGAACTGGTGTTCTTCTTCCAGAAGCTCGATGCGCCCAGGGCTTCGTAACGGCGAATAGGGCCGGTTACTAGCTACTTTTTCTCACTCACGTTCCTCTGTTATAATTTTGCCATCCGAGCAATGCGCAGGACGTATCGCTTGCACATCATTAACCATTCATCAACAACCATTTACACATGAGAAAATTAGTTCTTTACATTGCAACAAGCCTCGACGGCTACATTGCGGCGCCGGGGGATGATCTCGGATTTCTGGCGAAAGTGGAGAAAGAAGGAGAGGATTATGGGTATGCCGATTTTATTGCCGGAGTCGATACAGTGATCGTCGGCAGGCGGACGTACGATTGGGTCATGCAGCATGCACCGGCATTTTCACATAGCGATAAGGAAACGTACATCGTTACCCGCACACCCCGCGAGAGCATTGGCAGTATGCACTTCTTCACGGGAGACCTCGGAGAACTGGTCACGTCGCTGAAAGCGAAGCCGGGTAAAACTATTTTTTGCGACGGAGGAGCACAGGTGGTCGATGAGCTATTGCGGCTCGGCGTGATTGACGAATTTGTGATTTCCATTATTCCCACCCTCATTGGCGGCGGTACAAGGCTTTTTAAAGATGGCCGTCCCGGCGCCGATGTACAGTTCGTCGACGCTAAAATGTTCGACACCGGGTTGGTTCAATTGCGGTATCAGCGAAAATGAAGCTCGAAACGCCCTTACTGCGCTCCGTCAATTTTCGATTTTGAAGTTTTCGCTTCCTCGGGAGCCTTAAACTTCGCATTCGAAATCTTCAAAACCACCGCATTAGGCCACGTCCTATTCGTATAAAACCGCTGCCCGTTCATCGCGCTCACAGCCAACCCGAGAGGCGTTGCGGCCGAACGTATCGATGCGTCGAAATTGTTTACATATTCTACCAGTTCGCTCCCGTAACCCAGCACTTCCACCTTGGTAGCAGCCGTGCCTTCGATCATCGGGAAGAGGAATTCGCGGCGTTGGCCGTATTTCCATTCGTCGTCGCGCTTTTTGGTAATGAATGCGTAAATGGCCTTTTCGTCGTTCGACTGCGTAAACCACACGTCCTTGTCGCGGATGACGGGCAATGGTTTAACGGCGTATATGGATTCCCCGTTCGCAAAGTTCCAAAGGGCGATTTCGCGCAGGAGCGCTTCCTGTTCGATCTGGATTTCGCCGTTCGGTTTCGGGCCGACGTTCAACAGGAAGTTGCCGCCCTTGGCGCGGATCTCGATGAGCATGTTGATGATCTCGGTGCCCGATTTGTGCGGGTCGTTGGTCGGTTTGTATTGCCAGTCGGTGCCCATCGTGTAGCACGCTTCCCAGGGGCGCGGTGAGGCTTTGTCGGGGATGTTCTGCTCGGGCGTGTTCATGGCGTCGCGCGTGATAACGAGCTCGGGCTGCAGGCTCCACGCGTACTCTCGCAGCCCGTCGCCGGGGCCGTCGAAGAACATAATGTCGATTTTGCCGTAATTGGTGAGGAGTTCTTTGATCTGTGCCTTGTCGTAGGCCATCAGTTTCGGGTTGTTCATCGGGAACTGGCGCTTGTCCTGCAATCGGCCGAGCGGGATGTTGTTCTGATGGAAAAACAGGAAATCTTCCGGTGAAAAATACAGTCCGATAGCAATGCCCTGCTTGCGGAATGCCTCGATGATCTCCTTGGTCACATCTCGCTTGAAGGGCGTGTTCATGACATTGAATGTCGTCGTTTTGGTGTCGAACATGCAGAAACCGGCGTGGTGCTTCGTCGTGAAAACGACATATTTCATCCCTGCGAGCCGCGCGGCAGTCGCCCATTCGTCCGGATCAAACTTTTTGGGGTTGAAAAACGTCGGCAGCTCCCTCATGTATCGGTTCACATAATCGTCCGAAGCCCCGGCCAGCGAATGGCTGATCACCGTCCCAAGCGAGACGTCGACATTCCAGTGAATGAACATTCCGAAGCCCAGATCCTGAAACCATTTAACGCGGTCGGGGTTGTTGGTGGTTTGCTGGGCGAGGGTGGGGGTTGCGAGGCTGAGGCCGAGTAAAAGGGTTAAGAGTTTGAGGCGCATTGTTTGAAAGGTCTTTTTTGAAAGACTGGATTTTAATGCCTCGATACTCTGTTTTGGTGGTGCTTTTTAGAAATAGTTAAAGGATCAGTGGTTATATTAGGGTTTTATAGAATTTTGTAGTGAAATACGAGGGAACACCTGATTGATTACAGAATATAAGCTTACCCCTCAGGAGCGAATTGCCGCCGTCACTTTCCTGGTCCGTCAAATGTTAGAACCTGGCGAGCGGATGGATAGAAGTGTGTTTATTCGCAGAAAATTAAAAGAGTAATTATGTCAAACCTGTGTGCCTATTCCCTGGCGATCATGCCACCGCCTATTATCCATGAAGAAGTAAAAGGCTTCAAGCAACTCCTCCGCGACGCCATCGGCAAGAGCTACGGCAGCGCCAACGCCGACGGCCACATTTCCCTGGACGGCTTCGATTCCGCGGAGGCGGATTATCCATTAATCCTGGCCGAATACACCAAACTAGTTTCCCCATTAGCCCCCTTCCAGCTCAATTTCTCAGGCTTCGCCGACTTCGACCGGGCCAACTTCTCCGCATTCTACATCAAGCCAACCGAAGAGTCATCCAACGCCATCCGCGAGCGGACGCAATTGATTATGAAGGCATTTGACAAGAAATTCAAAAAACAATACATGCAGAAATGGGCCGACGAATCCAAAAACCCGCATATGTCCATCGGACGCAGGCTTACGCGGGAATGGATTGCATTGGCCTATTCGATTTTTACGGATTATGAAACCGGGTTTCTCTGCGATTCATTTGTGATCCGTAAGTATAATGAGAAGCGTCGGCAGTATGAGGTGATCGATACCATACATTTGCTGGGGCAAAACGCGATCGGAGGGCAGATTAGTATGTTTTAACCGATCCCAATTATACGTTTTGTCTCGCGATGGTGTAAGGTTTGGCCCTAATCATACGGATGTTATTGAATTCCTCGATAATCATTGTATCGTCTTCGGGCACAATGCCTCGCTTGATCCAGTTACTAACCGTTTCTGTGTTCTTGATGTCAAACCTCCTGCAATATTCTTTGATGGTTACCCATTCGGTCAGATCGACTACAACCCCTTGTCGGATTAAATAGTCACTAGCTTCTTTAATGGCTCTGTCCGCTTGCCTCATTAAATCGTGCATTCTTGCTCGAAATTCTTCTCTTGTTTCCATATCTTCTACATGCTAGCGTTTTCTTTCCAATTCGTTTATCACCTTCGTCAATCTCGAAATATGATCCAGGATTTTGTCCATTTCGTGAATCGTCATCTTTTCGGCTTGATCTCTGAGCATTTGCTTAAATGCCGCTCTAAGCATTCTGAGTTCGAAGAGGTTCATTCTGTCTGAATCAAATTTACAAACTGTTATGCAACATAACAACCAGTGGCCGATAAAAGCTTGGTCGAGTTGAAAGTCAGCTATTTTTGCTTCACGGACGCAGAAAAATGATCCTTGAACTGGATTTAATTAGCAACCGGAAGAAGGTGGGTATCCATGCAGGATCCTCTTTTTCACATTTGCGGCCCTATTTGTGACGGCCTGGCTTGGTTTTCAAAAAGGAAGACACCGGCGCGTTATTGGACCGCTATGACGGGATCTGATTAATATCAGCATTCGGTTGCTTCAAACTGACCATCTTCTTACCATTCCTGACTAAATTTTGATAAAAGTCCGGGGATCGTTGTCAGGTAAACCGTAGGATTCCTCGTCTTTGCCAGATAGTAAAACACTGCGTATTTATACTTTTGGGAAACCTGGACAGGAAGGCGGACGACGGAGCGCTTTGGCTCGCTTACCGCAACGGCGACAATGAGGCGTTGGGCGTGATCGCCGAGCGCTATTATAGCGCGTTGAGGCGTTACGGCATGAAGTTCCTCGTCGATGAAAGCATTGTCGAAGACGCTATACAGGATCTCTTTTTGGACCTCTGGCAGAACCGTGATCGGATCAGCCAGACGCCGTCGGTCAAATTTTACCTCTTCAAAGCCATCCGGCACAGCATTCTTGGGCATATGCGGTATCAGCAGCGCTTTGCGAATGAAGAATCGCTCGATTGGGACACTTCTCTGCCCGAAAACTTCAATGCGGAGTCGCTGTTAATCGAGCAGGAGACACTGAATAGCCTCGTGGCCCAGATGCATGCACAAATGGAGGCGTTACCCAAGCGCGAGCGCGAGGCGCTGTTTCTGCGTTATTATGAGAATATGAGCGTCGCGGACATTTCGGGCCTAATGGGCGTCAACCGGCAATCGGTTTCCAATTTTCTTCAAAAGGGCATTACCCGCATCCGCGCGAAGTGGTTTGTAGCGATGGTATTAAACCTATTCTTTTTTTGATTTTTTTCTTGAATGAAGGGTATATCGCTCCCGGCCATTCATAATATCATAGAAATCATTCGAAAAATGAAGAATGGACAGCCCAGACTATGATTTGAATTCTCCGGAAGACTTTTTACAAAACGAGGCGTTTCGCCATTGGGTAAAATACCGACGGGCGGAAGACCGGATGCATTGGGAGGTTTTTCTTAACCAATATCCCGAACGTCGGCCCGCCTATGAAAAGGCCGTCGCGACATTGCTCCTGATTTTCGGAAACGAATCCCGCCCCGAGGCCACAGACGAAAACGCGGCGAAGCTTCGCGAAATGCTGAATGCGGAAACGGATCAATCGGCGCCGATGCCCCTGTGGCGATGGTTACGTTGGACGGCCGCGGCCGTGCTCGTGATCGGCCTGGGCTTTTGGTGGAGCAGAAGCGGCCGCGGCATTACCCAAAACGGTACAAACGCGAGTCTGGCGCTGGATGCACATGGGTGGATTACGCGAACGAACGATTCGCAGACCGTATTGCTGGTAAACTTGCCCGACGGCTCCTCAGTCTTGCTCAGCAACGGTAGCAGTATCCGCTTTGGCGAAGTAATGGATGGCGAGGAGCGGAATGTTTTCCTGAATGGAGAAGGGTTTTTCGAGGTTGTGAAAAATCCTGCGAAACCCTTTCTCGTGCATACCGATAAGTTGACTACCCGGGTGTTGGGCACCAGTTTCCGGGTAAGGTCCTATCCCGGCCATGCCGATGCCGAAGTAGCTGTGAAAACCGGCAAGGTAGTTGTAATGACTAGCGGTTCCGGCGCTGCCGAGCCACTTACCCTTTACCCCAACCAGCGCGTGAGCCTGATACGGAAAAACGAGAAGGTTTTTCGATCGGTTACTGGGACTGTCAGCCCCGAAGTTGCTACGCCGATAGAGGTCGAACCGTTCGATTTTCAATTCACGCCCGTTTCCGAGGCTTTTAAAACGCTGGAAACGCATTATGCCGTGAAAATCAATTTCGACCAGGAGAAAATGAGCCGCTGTACCGTTACAGCCGCTTTGAAAGACGAGCCGTTTCTGGAAAAAATCAGGCTGATATGCCTCGCCACAGAATCTTCATTTGAAATCAGCGGAGATCAGATAACGATCTCCGGCCTAGGTTGCCCCTAAAACTCTCTTAAAATTCTCACTTAACTATCTATTTATGCAAACATTCGCTTTCCGTGAGCGGCTTACGCCCTGATTTTCGAAGTGCCTGTCAGGCACAATAGTACGGCGCCTGGCCACGAGCACCTTTTCTAAACTTTAACCAATCATGAAATTCTTTAACCAATGAAATTAACCTCAACAGGTTCCAAACAATCCGTGCGCAGTTTGCTGGGGATCCAGACGCTGCTCATGCTGCTGTTCATGCAATTCAGCTGGGCCAAAAACGGTACAGCCCAGGAAATGCTCAACCAGCGTATCTCGATCTCGGTCGAAAACGAACGGATAGAATCCGTGATTTCCAAAATAGAGAAATCGGCCAACGTCAGCTTTTTGTATAGCCGGGAAATAATCCAATCACGCCGAAAGATCAGCTTTGCCGCAGAAAACAAACCGCTTTCCACGGTGCTGGAAAGCATTCTGCAACCGCTGGGCCTGAAATATGAGGTATCGGGCGATAAAATCATCCTTAAAAAACAGCTGAATACTTCCGAAGCGACGGTCGATGAAGCGGTTGCTCCTTCGGCCACGCAAGCCAGCGCGGAGATCAACATTTCGGGAACTGTCACAGATAATACAGGCACAGGCCTGCCCGGCGTGAGCATTCTCGTGAAAGGCACCCAAACGGGTACGACGACCGATTCCGAGGGCAGATACAAAGTTGCGGTCGCTGACGCCAATGCGACTTTGATTTTCAGTTTCGTAGGCTACATTTCCCAGGAAGTTCCTGTTGGTGCTAAAACGGCGATCGACGTCCAGTTGCTTACCGACGACCGCGCATTGGAAGAGATAGTAGTGGTTGGTTACGGAACGCAGAAAAAGGCAAACCTGACCGGCGCGGTTTCGACCATCGATTCGAAAGCCATTGAAAACCGTCCGTCGAGTAACCTCGCAACAGGTATGCAGGGTGTGACGCCCGGGCTCGTGGTTACCCGCCAGACAGGTCAGCCCGGCCGCGAAAACATCAATATCCAGATCCGCGGCGCAACTTCCGCCAATGGTAATGTGAACCCGCTTGTGCTGCTCGATGGCGTGAGTGTGCCCATCAGCACGATGCAGACGATGAACCCGAACGACGTTGAGAATATCAGTGTTTTGAAAGATGCGGCAGCAGCAGCCATTTACGGTGCACAGGCTGCGGGAGGTGTGATTTTGATTACTACTAAAAAAGGCAAGTCGGGTAAAGTTACATTCGACTACCTGGGCCAACAAGGTATCGACTGGTCGCTGAATGTGCCTGACCGTATGTCGCTGATGGACGAGGCTTTGTTTTCCAACCTCGCACGCCTGAACTCCGGAAGCAGTCCGGAATACACTGACGAGGAAATTCAGCGCATCCGCGATCGTGTGCCTTATGTCGTGAATCCTGCGGATACTTCTTCTTATTTATATTATAACCAGGACCCTATTGCCAACCAGATTCTGCGCAAATACACGTCCATGAGCACGCACAACATTACTGCGCGTGGAGGTACGGATAAGCTCAACTTTCTCATTTCAGGGGGTTATTATAACAAACAGGGTGTTTTCAAAGTAGGGCCGGATAATTATAACCGCTATAATGTACGGATGAACCTCGGTTCGCAGCTCACAAAGCACCTGACGCTCGACACTCGTTTGGCCTACACCAACGATAAGACGAGAACGGCATCGGCAGACGTGAATGGCGGCGGTTTGATCTACCAGGTATATCGTTTTCGCACCAGAAACCCGTTTTTTACACCAGAAGGTCGCTATAACTCAGCCAATAACACCATCGCCATTCTCGAATCGGGCGGGTACAATGAGAACCGCAGAAACTATTTTGATGGCGTGTTTACATTGACGGCGGCGAATTTTATCAAGGGGCTGCAAATCCGCGCCATTGCCGGGACGCAATACCGCCGTGGCGACCGTGAGCAATTTAACCGTACCGTGCCGCTTTGGAGCAAATCCAAGGTTGCAGGTTATGTAAATCAGGTCAATTCGTACAACATTACCGACGATTTGACCAAGAATACCAACTTGCAGGCTTTGGTTAACTATGATTTTACATTGGGCAAAGACCATAACTTCGGCCTTTTTGCCGGCTACCAATGGGAAGATTTCCGGACCGACACGCTTACCACGGGCGCAACTAACCTCGTAAGCAACGATCTGCCCACGCTTAATCTTGGCGACGACAAAACCAAAAGCAACCGTCAGATTATCGCCACTTATGCCTTCCAGTCGGTTTTTGGAAGATTTAATTACAACTATAAAAACAAATACCTGCTGGAAGCGACGATCCGTCTTGACGAGAGCTCTAAACTTGCCCCTGGTTTGAGAAGAAAGGTGTTCCCGGCCGCTTCGGTAGGATGGAACGTGCACCAGGAAAGCTGGTTTGCTACGCCCATGCCATTCTTTTCGGAATTTAAACTACGCGGGTCCTGGGGACGTCTCGGAGGGGCTTTGGGAACTAATATCGGCTATTACGATTACGTCAGCCAGCTGACCCGGAACAACAACCTCGTGCTGGGCGACTCGCGAACTTCGTACATTTTCCAGGGTTCCATTCCCTCGGCGGCGCTTTCCTGGGAAACCATCGAGACGACCAACGGAGGTATCGATATCGGTTTGCTGCAAAACCGCTTGCAGTTCAGCGGCGATTATTATGTGAAATACAACCGGAATATGCTCACGCCCCAGCAGTTGCCGGGTGTGATCGGAGTGGGTACGCCGAGGAAAAACAATGGCGAGCTGAAATCGTGGGGCTGGGAAACGGAACTTCGCTTCCGGGACAAGATCGGCAAGGATTTCAATTATTCGGTGGCTATCAATTTCTCGGATAATAACAATAAGTTGATCAATTTCTCGGGACGGACGGTGGTGTCGGCAGGCACCAATGGCCTGATCGAAGGTTATGCGCTTAATACGATCTGGGGATATCAGACCGCCGGCTATTTTAATAGCACCGACGAGGTGAAGGAATGGGCATTCCAGGATAACCGGGCTGGTGCAGGCGATGTAAAATACAATGACATTAATGGAGACAAGCGCCTTTCGGTGGGCAAAGGTACTGTTGCCGATCACGGTGATCTGGTACTGCTGGGTACGACTGCGCCCCGGTATTTGTTTGGGGTCAATTTGGGAGCGAGCTGGAAAGGGTTCGATTTTTCGGCGTTCTTCCAGGGTGTAGGCAAGCGCAGCTACCGCGCCAATCCCGAGTCTGTGGCCCCGCTGCTCGTGACCTGGAAACAGGCGATGGGTATTCATAGCGACTACTGGACTCCTGAGCATACCAATGCATTGTTCCCAAGACCTTACACGGGCGCTACCCACAATTATGTGGCGTCGGACAAATGGACACTGAATGCAAGTTATGTGCGCCTGAAAAGCGTCCAGTTTGGTTACACGGTGCCATCGCGCCTTACCGAGCGAATCAAGATTTCGCGTGCCAGGATTTTCTTCTCCGGTCAGGATATCCTGACATTCTCGGGACTGGGCAAATTCCAGGGCTATTTCGATCCTGAAACGCGCGATGGCGTAGAAAACGATTACCCGTTTTTCGCAACCGCTTCGGTGGGTATCAATGTCTCGTTCTAAAATTCTGACTGATCATGGTTTTTAAGCAAATACCGATGAAAATAACCTTCAAAAAAGCCTTACTAAGCCTTTCGCTGCTTGCAGGGCTGGCTTCCTGTGATGTGAACCGGCTACCCGAAACGAACATCAACGACGATAGTTTCTGGACTTCCGAGTCGGACATCAAAACAGCCAACAACTACCTGTACACGTTTTTACCAGGCTTCGGTAACGACGATGTGTGGTCCGATGACGCATTCGGCCTGGCCTCGAACACGATCAGCGACGGTTCGCGACTTGCCCCCGCGGCGTCTGGCGACTACAATATGCCCTACCTGCTTATCCGCGCTGCAAACAACATCGTGGAAAAGGCGCCCAGGGCCGCGGTGACCCCGGCATTGCTGGACCGTTATCTTGCCGAGGCCCGTTTCTTCCGCGCCTGGGCTTATTTTGGTCTGGTGCAGAAGTACGGAAGCGTTCCGCTGATCCTGAAAACCCTGGACGAGAGTAGTCCTGAGCTCCGCCAGCCCGCTACCCCGCGCGAAACGATCGTGGATCAGATCTATTCCGATCTTGATTTTGCGATCACGAATCTGCCTACCATTACCACATTGGGTTCCGCCGACTATGGCCGCGTTTCCAAAACCGCCGCACAGGCATTTAAAGCGCGCGTTGCGTTGTTCGAGGGTACATTTGCGAAATTTCATTCCAAAGGGGATGCTACCAAGCATTTGACGCTCGCCCTAGTGGCAAGCAAAGCGGTGATCGACAGCAAGGAGCACGCATTGTTTGGAAACTACTTTGATCTCTTCCAACTGGCAGGTGAAGGCCGTCAGAACAAGGAAAATATCATCGTGAGACAATACGGTGTGTCTAACACCGAGCGCGTGGTTACGCATTCGTACTACCGCGGCTCGCTCGAAAACGGCAACGTGAACCCTACAAAATCGCTTGCGGACTCCTACCTGATGAAAGACGGCCTGCCTATCAGCAAATCGCCGTTATGGGCGATACCTGATTCGTCCCATAAAGTGTTCAAAAACCGCGACGCCCGCATGAGCGCAACGTTCATGAAACGCGGGGATGCGATGATGACCACCAAGCCGATCTTCGATATCGCAAACCTCGTGTTCAATAAAACCGGCTACATGTTCCGCAAATTCGCCAATGTCGACGACTGGAACACGCAGGCATCGACCATCGACCGCCCGTTGCTGCGCTATGCCGAGGTGCTGCTCACCTTTGCCGAGGCTTCGTACGAATTGAATGGCGCCATTACCGATGCGGAACTGGACGCGTCGGTCAACCTGCTGCGCGAACGCGGGCAGATTGCCAAACTGACCAACGCATTTGCAAAAACCAACGGCCTCGACCTACGCGAGGAAATCCGCCGCGAGCGCCGCGTAGAGCTGGCGCAGGAAGGTTTCCGCTATTGGGACATCATCCGTTGGAAAACCGCTGAAACAGAGTTGGTAAAGCCGGTTTTAGGTAATTTCTATTTCAAAACCGAGTTTGCGGCAGCGACCGTCAACCTCACGCCGGATAATATCATTCTCGTACAAGCCGCCAGTTTCCGCAAATTCGACCCCGCAAAGGACTATTTGTGGCCCCTGCCCATCAACGAGATCGCATTGAACCCCGAACTGGACCAAAATCCGGGCTGGTAGAATAGAAAGAGGGGAGGAAGAGTCCGATTGTTAATCAAACCTCCCCTCACGGACATTAAGTTTGTTGGGAATCGCTCTTCGTGTTTTGTTTTAGCTCAGGATTTATCACCGGGGCTATACACATGCTTTTCAACTCCCTCCATTTCATCGTCTTTTTCATATTCACAACCACTACCTACTACACACTACCCGGGCGCTGGCGTTGGTTTTTACTCCTGACGGCCAGCGCCTATTTTTATGCCTCCTTTATTCCCGCCTACCTGTTGTTGCTGGGGATCATCATCGTCTTCGATTATCTGGCTGGAATAGGTATTGAGATGCTTTCCGGTAAACTTCGCAAGGCAATGCTGGTCGCGAGCATTGTGGCCAACGTGGGGTTTCTTTGCTTTTTCAAATATTTTGATTTCTTGAATGCCAATATTTCCGGCTTGCTGGCTGGCGCGGGGATCGATTACCAATCGGGCACGCTGGCGGACTGGTATCCGGGGCTTGCATTACCGATTGGTTTGTCGTTTCATACGTTCCAGTCCATGAGTTACACTATCGAGGTCTATCGCGGCAAGCAACGTGCGGAGCGGAATCCCGGGATTTATGCATTGTATGTGCTGTTTTACCCGCAGCTCGTGGCCGGGCCGATCGAGCGTCCGCAGAATGTGCTTTGGCAGTTCAGGCAGCAAATGGATTTCGACTGGGATAATCTTCGGATGGGGCTCTGGTGGATGGTTTGGGGAATGTTCAAAAAAGTAGTGATCGCGGATAGGCTCGCATTAGTGACTGACCCTGTTTTCGCACATCCTGAAACACAAAATGCAACCAGCCTGGCCATCGCCGCCTTGTTTTACAGCATTCAGATCTACTGCGATTTCTCAGGCTATTCCGACATCGCATTAGGTACTGCACGAACGATGGGCTTTCGTCTGATGGTCAATTTTAGCTCGCCTTATTTTGCCAAAACAATTACTGAATTCTGGCAACGCTGGCACATTTCGCTGTCGACCTGGTTTCGCGATTATGTGTATATTCCAATGGGCGGAAACCGTAAAGGAAGTACTCGGACATGCTTCAACCTGCTGATTGTATTCCTGCTGAGCGGGTTATGGCACGGTGCGGACTGGAGATTCGTGATCTGGGGGCTGATACACGGCGTTTTGCTCATCCTCTCGCGTATAGCGAGCGCCGGTACGTACGATTTCGGCCGTTGGCCAGCCTGGCTGCGGGTCGCGCTGACGTTCACAATGGTAACCCTCGCATGGATCTTCTTCCGCGCACATAGCGTTAGCGACGCATTCCTGATCCTGTGGACTATTGCGACGCCTTCATTATGGAGTCTGCCCGCATTGCCGATCAGCGGTGGTGAAATGGCATTCTGCGTGGTCCTGATCGCATTTTTGTTTTTCAAAGAACATCACTTTCCCGACTATGTGCCTGCCCGGAAGTCATTCTGGCCGTCGCTGGGTATGGCTGCATTGCTGTGTTACCTGTGGGGCGTTTTTGGAAGCAACCAGTTCATCTATTTTCAGTTTTGAATTATGAAAATCCTGCATTCATTTTTACGCATATTACTGATGCTGGTATCCGGCATGGCTCTTTCCACCGGCCTTTCCGGTCAGCTGCAACGTAAATTGTACGCGCGCGGCTTCATCCCGGATCAGTATCGTTTCGGCGACCTTTATAACATTTCCAATTTGGCGCAATTTAAAGAAACGCAATGGGCCGAAACCGACGACCTCAATGAAAG
>CBIHPQ010000191.1:0-12534 GCA_966211825.1 uncultured Dyadobacter sp.
GGATGTCCTGCCTGATATTGATTTTTTGGGAGGTGATTTGCTAATATTAAGTGGTGCCGGTGCCGGCAAAACTTTACAAATAACTAAAATCGCAGGAGACAAAGTAGTACTAGGCCCTACCGATGCGTCAGTGCTGGCTCAGGTGAAGCCCGGTGACCGGGTTCAGGTTGACAATTCCAATTTCCTGGCTGTTCAGACTTACCATCGTCATCAAGTACCTGGTAAAGAATATTATGTGTATGATCAATTCCTTGACAAAGAGGGCAAGCCGCTTTATCCGCAGCGGCCAATGCTTCTTGGGCCGCTGTTCACGCGCGGAGCTGCGGGCGTGCTGCCAACGGGTAAGTTTACAGGGAAAATGATCTTGTTAGAGTCACTCTGGGACCGGGAAGCTTTCCCCTGGCAGGCAGACTGGTATCGCTCGAAGGTACAAGCCAATCTAGGTGACAAATTGAATGATAATTTCAGGCTCTGGTATACCGACCACGCGCTTCACGGTGACATATCTGTTGAAGATGATCCAACCCGGACGGTGGGTTATCTGGGTGTATTGCAGCAGGCCCTGCTCGATCTGAGTGCCTGGGTTGAAAAAGGAATTGCTCCCGCTGCGACCACACAATATAAAATTGATGAAGGTCAGGTAATTGTCCCACCTACCGCCAATGAACGCAAAGGCATTCAGCCTGTTGTTACGCTGAGTGCTAATGGAGGCAAGCGGGCTGAAATCAATGCAGGCCAATCTGTCACATTTAAAGCGGAAGTCGAAGTCCCTGAAAATATGGGAAAGGTCGTTGCCGCCGCCTGGAATTTCGAAGGTTTGACCAAAGAGGTCGAAAAGCAGCCCGGATGGAGCTTTGAGAACGCTGAGGCATTCCCCGTTGCAGGTAAGATCATCGCGGGGGGCGGGACCGGGTCCCGCGTCACAATCGAGGCTACCTATCAGTTTTCAAAACCTGGTACCTATTTCCCAACGCTCAGGGTTGCCTCCCAGCGGTATGGAAACGCCAAAACCCCATATACCCGTATCCAAAATCTGGACCGGGTGCGGGTAGTGGTTAAATAGGCATTAACTAATTCAAACTTTGCTGCCGAAAAACATGTGGCGTAAGCCCGACTGTTCGCTTAAACAAACGAGGGAAATGGTTGGGACTTTCAAAACCACGCGCGAAAGAAATTTCATTGATGTTCAGGGCCGTTAGCCAGGAAAATCTTTCAAATAGTTGCAGGGTTACTTTAATTCATCGCAACGCCGGTGACCTTAAATTGTGTCTACATGGATAACTCCGGCCTACCGGAGATTTCCTGACCAATCCCACCTGCATGATTATGAATTTTGAATTTACATCCTACGGCCTCCGGCTGCTTGTAATGCTTTCTTTTTGCTGCCAAATGGCCTTTGGGCAGCAAAAACCGGTTTTGTGCGGGACCCGGGATGCCGACGCACCGCCGCAAATAAAGCAGATGATGAGCCAGCTGCCGGCCATCATGGCCAGGCAAAACACGCGCGCTGCCGCAGGAGAAATGAGAATATGCCGCGTTGCGGTGGAGATTGATTCGGATACTTATGTGAAATACGAGCGCGACACCGCGGCGATTATCCAGACGGTGATCAGTAATGTCGAAAAATGTTCGAAATTTTATGAGCGGGAGGCAAACTTCCGGATGATGGTCACAAGCATCCGGATTTTCAAAGACACCGAGCCGAATCCTTACGCCAACGCATACGACGTGCATACCATGCTGACGATTCTGGCCGGCAGGCAGGTGTCGGACCAGAATTTTGACAAACGCATTTACCTCTATACCAAGCCGGTCGGCGGCGGTGCTTCGGGCGTGGCGTTCATTGGCGGTGTCTACAACGTGTCGCCGCTCGAAAATGTCGGCACGCTGATGCATGAGTTCGCCCATAATTTCGGATCGTACCATACCAACAACTGCGGCTGGCCCGGCGGCCCGCTCGACTATTGCGACGGCGTGGAAGGGGACTGCTATACCAAATCCTCGGAAATAAACACAAAAGGGTCGCTCATGAGCCGGTGCGGCAACAATGGAGCCGGAGAAGCGCTTCATCCGATGGTGCAGGCGGTGATAAAACAGCACGCCGAGGTCACTTTTGCCAAAATGGAGTCCGCGCCGCAGGCGCCTTCACTGCCGGGGGACATTACTGCTGTGAAAGGGGATTTTTACACCTGGCCGGCGTCGACGCTGGCCAGCACTTATGAATTCAGCTATTCGACGGATGCTAATTTCAATGGCGAAACCGTCGAAACTACCGCCGTAAATGGCATTAACTTACTGAAACAAACATTAGGCGCCGAGTATTTCGTGCGGGTCAGGGCACGCAATGCATTCGGCACGTCCGACTGGTCCAATACGGTCAAAATCCGCATCGACCCCGACCAGCCCGACTTGCCGGTGCTTCTGGATCCTGCCAATCACGCATTTCTTCCGGCGCAGCTTCCGATGACATTGTCGTTCTCGAATGTTCCGGGTGCAGCCTCGTACCAGGTGCAGGTGTCGCCGCTCAGTGATTTCAACTTTGCTTATCCGGCCAGCGAAATCATTTCCGGAAATCAATATAACTACGTGCCGTATTTCGGCGGGTTCAAATGGCGGGTAAGGGCAATTGTAAATGGAAAAACAGGCAAATGGTCGGAAACCGGATATTTTTCGGCGAATGCCCGCCTGAACATGGTAGGGCTGTTCCTGCCTGTCCCGGATAACCTGCTCGATGTGCCCCGCACGATCCCGATCGCCTACGCGCCATCAACTTACTATTCAAACACTCGCATAACGGTCGCCGACAATCCGGAATTCAATAATCCGCTCTTCCAGCGTAATTACGAGCCATTTTTGGAAATCGCGGATGTGCTGAAAGACCTGCCTGCCAATACGCAGCTCTACCTCCGTGTGCAGGAACGGCAAACAGACCTGATCAATTATCCCGACCGCGACCTGGTCGACTACACCATTCAGTTTACGACTGGCAGCGCCAACAGCCCTTATGCGCTGACATTCCTCAGCGAAAAAGACCAGGCCGTTTTTGGAAAACCCAACCCCAAAATCGTCGTTTCCAAAGACCATGTGTGGCTGGGCGTGATCGATGCGGGTTTCATCAAACTCGACCAGAAAGCGCTTACATTCCAGACATTTGACCGCGCCAACACCGATGGACTTCTGGGTGTTGGAATGGACAATTCCGTCCGCACAGATAACGAGCGGAACATCTACACCATCAACCCCGCGGACGGTTACCGGTTCCGCAAAGTGAGGCTTGTCAACGAAATTCCTTCTGGCGATGCGACGGTGACGACCATTCCGTTTGTCGGTTACATCCAGGATTTTAGCCCGCAGCACCAGGTGTTCTGGACACAGCGGGTTATTTTCAAGGAAACGCCCGACGGTTTTATCGCGCTTCGCCAGGTGTCGGACAGTCAGGTGATCAAGGATATCCGGTTCCGGGACAATAAAGCCTGGATTCTGATTCTCAACATGGACCGCGATTACAGCACCGAAATCCTCGTTATGGACCTCAATGACCACGATCTGATCTACACGATCGATTACCAGACCAGCCCCGCCATCGAAAATGTGATCGACCAGATCGAGGTCCAGCCCGACGGAAAAGTGTGGCTCCGGCAAACGGATTTTTTCACCCAATTCAGTTCCCTGGCCTATTTCGACGGCACTTCCTGGTCGCTTTTCGACTCGGGTAATGCACCATTCGGAGCCCGCATTTCCAGCATCAGCATTTCGCCCTCCGGTCAGCCTTACGTCCTCGCTGTGGGCAGTGAAACGCAGGTGTACAAATTCCATAATGGCCAATGGGAGAAAGCAGGCGATGCATTGCCATACCAGCGGTTTGACGGCGATTTGTGGGTAGATACGTATGATAGCTTCTGGATCTCGAACCGCTTCGGGCTGACCAGGCTCGGGTCCGACGCCGCATTTCCCGTGACGCTGGTGCATTTCAGGGCCGCTCCGGAGAACAATACCGTGGTACTCAACTGGAAAGTCACCGACCAGATTGACATGGCGCGTTACGAAATCGAGCACAGCACCGACGCAAAGCGGTTTCACGTAATCGGAGAAACGCCGGCAATTGACACGGCTTTGTACAGTTTCGTGCACACCAGCCCGGCGCCCGGCGCCAATTATTACCGGCTCAAAATGGTCGAGTCCAACACGGATTTCGCCCTCAGCAAAATAGTGAAAGTAAATATGAATGATCTGGCGGCAGTTGTCATTTATCCAAATCCGGCTGCCAGCCTGCTGTATGTGAAACCGAAGCCTGAACTCATTGGCCGGTCCGGCCGGATCACGGTGTTTAGCACAGACGGAAGGCGGATTTATTCGAAAAAAATAGATCAATTCCGGGCGCAGGAGCCGGTCGATGTGTCTACTCTGGCTGCGGGCAACTACCTGATCAAGGTCGAAAATGGCACCTCTGCCAGCAGCAGGGTTGTGCAGGTCGTCAGATAGCGGAATGCATTCTAAGAGCCTGTGAAAAATCGAACGATGCTAGCGATCGTACCCCACTGACTAAACGTCGGAAGGATCGTGGTCAAAAGCCATGGCATACGCGCAATCTCCCGCCAACACCACGGGCACTTCCTCAGACAGCAAAATACTTCGCATGTTCCTTAATCGCTTAAACCACGCCATCTTATAATCAAACTTCGGGCCCGGGGCAGGATTTCCGTTTGGTAGATAAAGGCAGCACATCTATGAAATCTGCTTCAACGGAAGTAATGCACCTTATTTCAGCTCGAACATTGGATAGCGACCGTTAACGTAAGCTCCCTGCTATTGCACGCTTAGTATCGCCGGCGAGGGTTGAAAAATATACCCAGCCTATAAAGAAGAGTTGCAATGGAATCCGGTACCACAGGTACTCGGGGCCAGGACCGTCGTAGGTGCCTTTTTGCAAATCAACATGGTGTAACGCGGCGTAGATATTGGCCGGGGTGATCAAAACGAAAAATGTAATTATTACCCAGGCAGTGGCGGTCTTGTAACGATCTGTGAGCAAGCCGGCCGCAGCAGCAAATTCGGCGATGCCAGTGAGGTAAACGATTAGCTCCTTGCCAGGCAGGAATGCGGGTAACATCATAGCCATACCTTTGGTGAATAGGAAATGCCCGATCCCTGTCAGGATGAGCATTGCGGCCATGCCTGTACGCGCAGCGTGGGCGGGTTCGTATGTACCCTTGCGCAATTTGTCGATCAGCAATGTGATCAGCGTTACTGTAATTAGGATTATTTCCGGTTTCATAGTCGCTTTTGATTTTGTTTGATACAAATTTCGGGACTATGCCGGTGCCGGGAAATGAACCCGGGTTAAGTAATGCGCTTGCGAATGCGGCTCAATGCCTGCGGCGTGACCCCAATGTAAGACGCCAGATATTTCAAAGGGATTTGCCGGATCAGTTGCGGCTGGCCGGTAAGCAAATTCAGGTACCGCTCCTCGGCTGATTCGGCCAGAAATGACAATTCCCGTTTCGCCTTTTCCAAAAACAACTGCTCCGCCGCATAGCGCCCGATACGGTCGCCCACCCGTGTATGCACGTACACTTCTTGCAGATCTTCAAAACTGATACGCCACAGCGTCACCGGCGTAAGCGATTCGACGTAGAATTGAGCTGGCAATTGGGTAACAAAAGAGCTGTACCCACTTGCAAACTCGCCCGCGAAGGAAAAATCGTAGGTGAGCTCTTCGAGCTCGTCCTTCCCGCGACGCAAGAAGTACCGCAACATGCCGCTTTCAGCGAAGGAAAGATATTTTTCCACCTCGCCTGCTTTGAGGACTATTGCCTTTTTAGCGAATGATTGCCGGACGAGCCTGGACGAAAAGAAATCCCACTCCTGGTCGGACATCGGTGTAATGCGTTCGAAATAATCGCGGATCTGCTGCATAGTGTGACCGAAGGTAGTCCTATTCTTGATTTAATTAGCTGTATAAACTTCGGAACATTCATCGCTTAACGCAGCCTTATTAACGCTGGTTATGATCCCGGATCCTGTCATCTTTTCCTCCAATCGGTATAACGGGTTGCGTTTAATGATGCCGGCAGGCAGATCGCTGCCCCGGAATGCTGTTGGCCTGAAAGCGGCTAAAAAATCTGCTTGTTGGCCCCATGCGACAAAAAACGGTCTTCGCCCGCCAGTTTGTGGCCATACCAAAAACCAAAAAGAACACCCTTTTTGACGCCTTCCTCGGAAAGGAACTTACCTCGCTGGTCAGCTGCACATAAAGGTGTTTTTTTGCCAAAATGGGCGATTTTTTTGCCAACTAGTATTCAAACTTTTTTCTATTCAGTGTAAAATGATGACGAATGCATAAGTTTGTCTGTATTGATCTATATCGAAATATTTCGAGCAACGCCCCCATTTATATCGTGAATTTTTTACTTCGTGTCCTATTCATCATTCTCCTCGGGCTAAGCACTGCCGCCGCCCCCCTTTATGCCCAGGTCTTCCAGCATATTGTCGAGAAACCGGGAGCACCAACAAACGAGATCATGTCCATCACGCAGGACAAAGCCGGCTTCATGTGGTTTGGCACAACCGGCGGGTTATACAGGTTTGACACCTATGCGTTTAAGGTCTTCCGTCATGATCCGAAGGATACAAAATCCGTAGCCTCAAATTTCATCAGGGTGGTGTTTTGTGATGCAAAGGGCGCTCTTTGGGCCGGTTCGCAGAATGGGCTCAGCAGGTACGACCGGCAAAGCGAATCCTTTCAAACGTTCAGATTCGACAGGTCAAACAGTAATTCTATCAGCTCGGATACAATATTGAGTATTTCCGAAGACAGCCAGCAAAACTTATGGGTTGGGACAAGCAACGGACTAAATCGGGTGGAGCTCAAAGATGGGAAAATAGTATTCAAACGATTTCTGAATACGCGAGTGGGCAGCTCGACGTATGTAATAAACGGAATAGCTCCCGGGGAAAAGCAACAGCTATGGCTGGCCACCAATAATGGCCTCGTGTCGTTTAACCAGGGGAAGGTCCGACTTTTCCAGGCAAACCCGGATTCCCGATTTATCTCCGTCAATGACTTCAAATCGTTGTTCAAAGACGATTCAGGCAATATCTGGCTGGGACTTAGGCCGGGAGGATTAATGCAATTCAACATCGCTTCCGGAACATTCAGGCTGGTCGAACACTTCAAGGGGTGGGACGGCAATCTCCCCGATCTCTCAGGCATGGCAATTGCCAGTCCCGGAAAAATCTGGATTGCCACAATGGCGGGGCTGGCGTATTTAGATGTAAAAACACTTGAGACAAAATGGTATATTAACAACCCCGCTGACGATCAGAGCCTGAGCGATAATGCGATTATGTGCCTATTCAAGGACAGGCAAAATGGTATTTGGCTCGGAACATACGACCTCGGAATCGATTATCTCAATACCTCCCTACCGCTGTTCTCAAAATGGCCTTTTTTTGTCGACCGGCTCACGAATAATAAATTCAATAACGGCTGGATGGGGCTCACGCCTGATCAAAAGCCCTGGATGATCTCTGCCGATAAGAAGCAATTGATATGGTATGACCCGGCGACAAACCAAACCTCCATTCACAACCTGAACCTGGATTTTACAGAAGGCGTCAATCACTTCTTCATCGATGAACAGGGTATTATCTGGTGTGGAGAAAACTGGCTTTTGAAAAGCTACGATTTCAGAAAAGGTACGCGCAAAGATTATCCGTTTCCCAAGCGAACAGACGCTCCATTCAAGCGAAGTACGATTTTCAGGATATTTCAGGACAGCCATCAACAACTTTGGGCGGGAGGCCGGTTTGGTCTGTTTTCTTTCGATAAAAGAACGGGAGTAAGCCGTGACTGGGGACTTGAAACAACTGTTGTATGTACATTCGAAGATTCGAAAGGTAATATCTGGGTTGGGGGAAGCACTGACGTATGGCGAATCCCCAACGGCTCCCAAACTCCTGAGCGGTTTCCCTTAGCCAAACCGAAATCCGCCGAATCCGGGGGATTCCAATCTGCGTGGCGGGTAACGGAAGATCGAAAGGGAAGAATATGGGCCGCGACGAATCAGGGATTGCAGCTGTACAATCCGCGAGGCCGACACTTCTCTTTCATCGACACCACCTCGCGCTCGTTGGCAGCAAGCATAGACGATATCCAGACAGACAGAAATGGATTTCTTTGGCTCAGTCAGCGAAGTGACCTTGTGCGTTACCACCCCGACCGACGCACGATCCAGACATACTCCTATCAGGATGGAATTCCCAGAAAATCAGCATTAGCTACCAGCACTGCCGCAAAAAATCAGGCGGGAATGTTGTTTTACAATACCAGCAAGGAGATGTTCTCCTTTGATCCTGACAAGGTTTTCTTAAACGACCGATCAGAGAAAATTGTTCTCAGCTCCCTTCGGCTATTCAACAGGGCAGTCAAAGCTGACGACGAAACAGGGATACTGAATCAGGACGCAAGCTTGGAAAAGGAACTCACATTCAGGCACAATCAGAATATCTTCTCGCTGGACTTTGCGCTTCTGAGTTTTGCCCGGTCGAGTGAAAACTTGTACCAATACCGCATGGAAGGGTTCGAGGACAAATGGAACGAGACTTCTGTGCCGACGGCTACGTATATGAACCTGCCTCCCGGCGATTATACATTTGTTGTCAGGGCCGCCAACGGCGACGGCTTCTGGATGAAGGAGCCATTAAAACTTAAAATCACCATCCTCCCGCCTTGGTGGAAAACCTGGTATGCCTATCTTTTCTATCTGCTCGTAATAGCAGGGGCCATTTATGCCATCAACCGCTTTTTCTGGCTGCGAAGCTCATTCCGAAAGGAGAACGCCCTGAACCAGGTCAAGCTGGATTTCTTCACCAACGTGTCCCACGAAATCAGGACCCACCTTTCGCTGATCAGCGGGCCGTTGGAAAAGGTCCATCAGCAATTACAGAATGGAGAGAACGTCGAGCGCAACGTTAATTACGCACGAAACAGCTCCGACAGACTCATGCTACTGGTCAATGAACTGCTCGATTTCCGTAAAATCCAGAGCGGGGGCGTACGCTTGCAGGTGCGCGAGCATGATGTGGTCAAGGTCATCAAGTCCATCATTGCTGCATTTGAACATATTTCCCGCGAAAAAGAGATCGAGACCTCGCTAATTTGCCCCGATACGCCGGTGCTGCTCTGGTTTGATATCGCCCAGATGCAAAAAGTCTTTTATAACCTGCTGAGTAATGCTTACAAATTCACCCCCGAGGGCGGCCAAGTTTCCGTACGGATCACCGAAATTTCTAAAGAAGTCAACGTCATAGTGGAGAATAACGGCAAGGGAATCTCGCCCGATCACCTCAAGAAGCTATTTACCTACTACTACCAAGCCGACTCGGAAAAGCCCGGTTACGGAATAGGACTAGCTCTTTCGAAAAGCATTGTCGAGCAGCACCACGGCTCTCTCTCTGCCGAAAGCCGACTTTCAACCCAAACCGAACCAGGTGTAACAACGCTGATTATCCGCTTACTGCGCGAAAACATGCACTACTCCCCCCAGGAAATTGCACCAAGGGGGCAACATTACGTTTCTGGCGTATTCACGGAAACAGTCGCAGCCACATTGACCAGCGACGAAATCGCAAATAAACAACTCAATACCATCCTGATCATCGAAGATAACGATGAACTGAGAGGCTTCATCAGCGAACTTTTCGAAGGAGAATACAACACACTTGAAGCAGAAAATGGCCTTCGTGGCATTGAACTAGCCAATGAACACATCCCTGATATTATCCTGACTGATGTGATGATGCCCGAATTAAATGGATTGCAGGTATGCAACCGGCTGAAGAATGGCGCTGATACCTCTCATATTCCGGTTGTATTGCTGACGGCCAGAACACAGAGCGAACAAATTATAGAAGGACTTCGAGCAGGGGCTGACGACTATTTGATGAAGCCATTCGATCCTAGAATCATCAAATTGAAAATCGATAATCTGCTCCGTTTGCGCGACCAAATGAGGCAGCGCTATCGGGAGTCGGTGTTGGAGGCGCCGGAAGTTCAGCGAAGTATTGCCCAAGATAAGAATGAGGTTTTCATCGCAAAGCTGAAAAATCTGGTTATCGATCATATTTCGGATGTCAACTTCGGGGTCAATGAACTCGCTTTTGAGGCGGGGACAAGTGTGTCTGTGCTGTATCGAAAGCTGCGATCGCTTACCGGTATGACAATCAATGAATTTGTCAAAACCCTCCGTTTAAATGAAGCGAAAAAACTGCTTGAATCTGGCGTTTATAATGTCAGCGATGTGGCTACAATCGTTGGATTTGAGGACCCTAAATATTTCAGTAAGGAATTCAGAAAGGTATTCGGTAAAACACCGACGGAAATTAAAAAGCAAATCCCCGCATCGGGAAAATAACCCAACCAGACAGCTAAAATTAGCTATCCCTTATTTTGATTGAATCCCGATCGTCCCCTAAGCTTTCTATCTAGCGGACCGACGCATTTCCCTGCATTGCGTTTAATGGTGGGAGTCTTTGGTCAGGGCGCGTCTTCCAACTCCATTCCGGCAAGCATATGCGTCAGTATAGGTTCACACTTTTCGCGGCAGGCCGGATAGAAATGCCGGTGTTTCCAAGAATCGGACTTGGGGGACTGGCCCCACCAGAACTCAGCCATCGCAACGGGTTTCATGCCGTACCGGAAGGCATATTGCAGCATTTTGGGTGCGGCGCATTCGCCGGCACCCGCAGGAGGATTTTTGTACAAGGCCCCTTCGAAGATGGCACGCAGGCTTTTCTTTTCCCCGGCCTGGTTTAAGAAATTATATTGGTCGTAAATCTTGTTTTGAAGGCGGTATGAATGAATTTTTCGCGCTGTTTTCAATGATTGTATTTCCTGTTCGAAATTCTCGGGCTTTCGCGTTTCCAATGTCCTGATCTGCTCGTTGATATTGGAAAGTTCGTGCATTCCTGCATTCAGAAACCCACCGTCGGCCAATCCGTCGAAGATCGGCGGCACAAACCCTTCGTGGTGATTGCTACCTGCCAGTTTACCAGAAAAAGCAGACAGGTAACCGATCCTACCGTCCCGGGTCATTACCACCAGTACACCGAACATCTTGCCGATAACGGTTTTGTCACTCGCCGACAGACCAAAATTATGTACCCAGTTTTGTTGTACTTCCAAATGCGATTGCAGCTTTTCGACGGCCAGCAGGCTGATCGCATGCGGCTGATAGTGAAACGGGAAAGTAAACTTTTCAGGAAGCGGAAAGTCCCCGGGTGTTTCGTTGAAATAATGAATGACAGAATGTTTTTCCGTTGAGCCTGTGTTCAAAAGTATGCAGCTTATTACCCGGGCCGACCGGAGATTTAGTCAATAAAAGGTTCGAATTTACAAACATGCAACATTTATTCACAATTTACTACCTTCATCATATCACCATTCAAGCGCCATGTCCTTCTCAAAAAAACTCCTGCTCCCCGCATTGCTGATAGCTGGTGTCGGCCACGCATTTTCACAATCCGGTCAAAATGCCTCAACTAAAACTTTTGGTATTAAATACGAAAAATTTGTGCTGGACAACGGACTTGAAGTTGTACTGCACGAAGATCACTCGGATCCTATTGTGGCAGTATCCACCATTGTCCACGTAGGTTCGAACCGGGAGAAACCGGGTAAGACGGGCTTTGCTCACTTCTTTGAACATATGTCTTTCAACCATTCGGAGAACACGCCGCGGGGCGCAAACCGCAAGCTGATCCCCGAATGGGGCGGTAACCGGAATGGGGGGACGTGGAATGACGGGACCATCTACTATGAATTGGTCCCAAAGGATGCATTTGAAAAAATACTTTGGATCGATTCTGATCGGCTTGGTTATATGATCAATACCGTTACCAAAGAGGCTTTGGAGAAGGAAATACAGGTGGTTAAAAATGAAAAGCGCCAGAACTATGACAATGTTCCTTATGGAAACACGAATGAGGTGATCATGTCCAACATGTATCCTAAGGAACATCCCTACAACTGGACGGTGATCGGTTTGCTCCCCGACCTTCAGGCGGCCACTTTGGATGACGTTAAAGAGTTTTACGAAAAGTACTATGGGGCAGCCAATGCGACCCTGGTGATCGCAGGAGATATCGATATTGCCAAAACAAAGGAAAGGGTAAAGCTCTGGTTTGGAGAAATACGAAAAGGGCCGGCCGTAGCGCCCATAAAGCCCCAGCCTGTAAAACTAACGGCTGGCAAGTCACTCTACTATGAAGATAATTTTGCGACGCTGCCGGAACTGACCCTGGTTTTTCCAACCGTGGAAGAATACCATAAGGATGGTTATGTATTGAATGTGTTGGCTGAGTTACTCAGCGGCAGCAAAACCTCTCCGCTCTATCAGGTCATTGTGGAAAATAAAAAACTCGCGCCCTCTGTAAATGCCTACCATTACAGCAAGGAAATTGCCGGTGAATTTTATATCAGGATAAGAGGCAATGCCGACACCAACCTGAACGACATAAAAACAGCCGTTGATG
>CBIHPQ010000192.1:0-12495 GCA_966211825.1 uncultured Dyadobacter sp.
CTGGTAAGAAACCCGCTCGAACTTATCCCGACATGAATTACCTTATAAATCATCACTTAACTACACGTCCCGGTAATGTCAGAGGTAACACAACCATTCGCTGAACTTCACAGTGATGAAGTGCAGGACATCATCAACCGTCCGCCGCAGTGGATAGTTCGTTGGGGCATTACTGTTTTGTTTACCTTGATGATCGTATTTCTGGTATGCTGCTGGCTGGTGAAATATCCTGATATAGTTCGTGCCTCCTTCGTTCTTACTTCCACCGATGCGCCCCGGATCGTCAAAACCAGATTGGAAGGCAAGCTGGTCCGCCTGCTGGCAACCGACGGCCGGAATGTTAGCCAGGGGCAGATTCTTGCCTACCTTGAGAGCACAGCCGACCACGAACAAGTTCTTCGGCTCGATCGCACACTGAACGAATTTGAGAAGGTGTTATCGCACGATCAGTGGACAAAGGTGGGGCAATTTGAGCTCGGAGGCTTTGATAACCTGGGAGAAATACAAAAGGACTTTCAAACCTTCGATCAGGAATTGAAACAGCTGAAAACATTTCTGGAAGGGGGATATTACCTGCAAAAGCGTCGCCTGCTCACAGGTGACCTCGAAGATCTCAAGGCGCTCGAGAAAAATCTGGCGGATCAGCTCGAACTGCAAAAACATGACTTGCAAATTGCGGAAGATGAACTGACCATTCAGGAGAAACTGCTTCGTGCAAAAGCCATTGCGCCTCTTGAGTACCAGCGGGAGAAAGCGAAAGTGATCACCAGAAGTATGCCGCTGAAAGTACTGATGTCCTCTCTTATCCAAAGTCGGCTGAATCAAAAAGATAAGGAAAAGGAAATTCTTGAACTTGATAACGCTATCCAGGAGCACAAAGGGGCATTTTCTGAATCACTGCATGCCCTGTTAAACAATATCAACAGCTGGAAGCAGAGATTTTTAATCACTGCCCCGGTCGATGGCAGGATCTCGTATTCTGAGCCCTGGCATGAACAGCAATATCTGAATGGCGGGCAGGAATTTGCAGGTATCGAGCCCGTCAGCAATACCCATCAGGGATTAATTAAAATCCCGCAGTCTAATTTGGGTAAGGTACAAATCGGGCAAGTTGTGCATGTCAAGCTGGCCGGATACCCCTACCGCGAGTTTGGGCTTATGGAAGGACGCCTGACCAAACAGTCGATGATTCCCGGGCCGGATAGCCTCTATTGGGGATATGTATCACTGCCGAAGCGCTTAAAAACCAGTTTTGGACGGGAAATCCCGTATCGTAACGGGCTCTCGGGCACAGCTGAAATTGTAACTTCCGAGCGTCGGCTTATCGAGCGTCTGCTGGCATTATTTCTAATTAATTGATTCCCCGTGGTTATCAACTACCTAATCCTCGCTCACACGAACTTCGAGCAGCTGGACAGGCTCATCGCCGCCCTGGACAGTGACTTCACATACTTCTACGTGCACATTGACAAGCGCGTAGATTTGAATACCATCAAGGAATGTAAGTTCTTCCATAATAAACGGGTAAAACTGGTCAGGAGAAGGTTGAAAGTCTCCTGGGGCGGTTTTAATATGGTGAACGCGACGCTGAACCTCATGGCGCTGGCCTCTAAAAATCGCGAGAAAGCGTATTTTGTGTTGCTGAGCGGCCAGGATTTTCCGCTGAAACCCAACATGCACATACATGACTTCCTTTCCGCCAACTACGGCGCCCAATACGTTGACCATGTTAAGCTTCCATACATTAAGTGGGCCAACGGCGGATTCGACAGGCTGGACTACTACTGGTTTATTGATCAGATCGGGTATTATGAAAGCAGCAAACTGGTGCAAAGCCAAAAAGAACCGGGCGGGAAACGGCCATACTTTGACGATTTCCCTGCATACGGAGGTTCACAATGGTGGTGCCTGACCAACGAAGGTGTCGACTATGTGTTAAAGTTTATCAGGCATAACCCGATAATAATGGAGTTTTTCAGCCTGACTTTCATACCCGATGAATTATTCTTTCAAACAATTTTACTCAATTCACCATTTGCTGATAGTATTGTCAACAATCACCTTCGCCATATTGTGTTCGTAGGGGATTTTGACAATCCGGTCATTTTCAGGGAGGAGGATTTTTATGAACTGTCCTCCTCTCCGGCACTCTGGGCGAGGAAATTCGATCAGCACCTGGATAACACCATCATTCAAAAATTAGAGAGGCACCTTGCGCTGGCCGAATCTCCGGCCTAATGAGTAACCATTTCACTGTCAACCATTTCCGCCACCGGCAACAACCACAAAAACAACCCCACCAGCACCAGCAACCCGATATTAGCGAGCGTAGCGACGCGATAAGCCGAAATGTAGGCAGCAACATCCGGGACTGCCCCCAGGTGAGAAAAGAAAATCCCCCCAATCACCCCGATACCCAGCGCGATGGCCGTTTGCTGAAAGGTCGAGAAAGTGCCCGAAGCAGCGCCGACGAGTTCTGCCGGAATGTTCTGCAAGCCGATGGCCAGCAGCGAGGGCAATACCGAGCCACAGCCTGTGCCGTAAGCGAAAAGAATCGGGTATAGCAGGTGCCGGTCAACTTGCGCATTGTTCAGAACAAACAAATGCAATGCAAGTGTGCTGATCATGATCAGCACGCCGGCCTGCAATACTTTCTTACCGAACAAGGGTACCAGGCGTAGCGAAACCAGCGACGCTGCCACATAACCGACACCCTGGAATACAAACAACATTCCCGTTTCGGCCGAACTGAACCCGAGACCCGCTTCGAGCAGCATCACATTGATCATGAAATACGAATCCTGGACCATGAAGTAACACAGCACAATGGCCATGCCGATGTTGAACTGGCGGAACCCGAACAACCGAACGTCCAGCAACGGTTGCCGGTCCGCCGAAAGTTTCAGTTTTTGGTCTTTTACAAACAGCGCGAGCAACATAGCCCCCGCGCCCAGCATGGCCAGGCACCACCAGGGCCAGTTCAGCTCGCGGCCACGTATGAGCGGGTATATCAGGCACACGAGCGCGCCCGTAAGGAGGAGTACGCCCGAAAAGTCAAAACGGGCATCGCTACGGCGACCATCGCGGGACAGTACCAGCAGCGCCAGGGGCACTACTGCGAGCCCGATCGGCAGATTAATGAAGAAAATGAGCCGCCAGCCTTCCAGGTACCAGTCTATTTCAGGTAAAATGCCGCCCAGAAACTGGCCGATCACCGAGGCGCTTCCTGCCACGCTGCCGTAAATCCCCAGCGCCTGCACCCGCTCCCGCCCTTCGGGAAACAGTATCTGAATGTAGGTAATGCCCTGCGGGATCATCCAGGCGGCACTTACTCCCTGTAAAAAACGCGCCGTGTTCAGCTGCCAGGGCATCTGCGCGAAACCGCAGGCGGCGGAGATGACCACAAAAAAGAACATCGATCCGATGAAGACTTTCTTTTTGCCAAAATAATCACCAGCCCGGCCTCCCGTCACCAAAAAAATCGCATAGCCCAGCAAATAAAGTGCGATCACAAGCTGAATATCGCCGTCGGTGCCGTGAATGCCTTTTTGAATCTCGGGGATAGCCACATTTACAATAAAAATGTCCATCACGGACAGGAATACCGAAGAAGAAATTACGGCCAGCAACAGCCATTTTGAAATTTGTCTATTCATTGCGTTGTTTGATGATCAATACACACCGGAAGGCCGGTTTGCATTCATTTTGGCCCAAAAATCACGCAGGCAACGCTCGCAATCAAGTAGTTTATAAGATGATACCAGGTATGACGGACGATACTATTAGTGTAGATCAATCGATTACAAATGCAGATTCTGAATCTTTTTCAGAAAAAAATAATACAATGAATATCGCACTGGATATCATTGGCGGGAAATGGAAGCTGATGCTCCTGAACAAGATCCGGGAAGAGTGCCCGATGCGTTTCGGTGTGCTGCGCCGCAAGCTGCCCCACATTACACAGGCGACGCTCACAGCACAGCTGAAACAACTGGAACGCGACGGGATCCTGCTACGCGAAGCATATGCAGAATCCCCGCCGCGGGTGGAGTATAAGTTGACGGAGATCGGCAAAAGCCTGATCCCCATTATGGATTCGCTTTGCGCCTGGGGCGAGGACTACCAACGGCAGGTCCACAACCCGTGACGCCGCAATGCGTTATTCTCTTAAGACACTGGCTCTGGTTTTCAAAACCTTGCTATTGGTTTTACTCAAACTCAGCACCTGGAATGGCTTCGCCTCCGCATTCACCCTCGTATAGGCATACGCGCAGGAGCCCGCCAGCACGACGAACAATGCATCGATAAATAAAATGTCAGAAGCACCCTGTTGCCAGGTATTCCAGATCCACAAACCGGTGGAAATACCGTTGGCGATGGGCACGCCGAGGCAAAGAACGGCCGATAGCAGCAACGTATGACGGTTCATCCGCGGTAAGCTCCGGAGGACCATCAGGTAAATGCCGAGCACGAGCCAGCTATAAAAGTAGGTTTTGTAAATCACCGATTGATCGACGTGATCGAGCATTTTAACCATAATAAAGGTAAAAGCCGTTACCGGTAACATGCTCAGGCAAGCCGCAAGGAAGAAATTGCTCGCCCAAAAATTGAACTTGCGCTTCCGAAGCTCCGTCGCGGCCTTGTCGCGTGCCACCAGCCAGATCATAATGCCGGAAATGATGACGGCACAGCCCATTAACCCGAGCAGAAAGAAGACGATCCGCAGCGGTCTCCCCCCGAAATCACCGAAATGCAGGTGAAATACGAGGCTTTTGACGGAATCAATGTAGTTGCCACCGTCGTTCGGCGACTTTTGTTCAAGCACTTTTCCGTCGGCGATACTCACCGTGGCAAATCCCGATCCCGCAAAGTTGGCATTCGGCTTAGGCTTCGCTTCGATGCTCACCTGCATGCTCTCGTCCATGTAGTTGCGGATGTAAATGCGTGAGATCTGACTGTCCTTCCATTCATTCTGCCATTTGCCGACGAATGCATCCATATCAAATGCGCTTTTCATCGGCTTGTAGGTATAATCCACCTGGATCGTCTTGTTATATTGCAGGCTTTCGTACAGCTTTTCGCTGTCGCCGTTATACAGCAAGTTGGCAAATGGCGTAAGCAACACATAGTTCACGATCAACACGACGCCGGTAACGGCAAATATGAGCTGGAACGGGAAACCGATCACACCGAGCACGGTATGCATGTCCGTCCAGACTGTCTTCCACTTGCTCATTGGCCTGAAAAGGAAGAAGTTGGACTTGATCTTGTCCCAATGCAGCAGCAACCCGGTGATCAATGCGAACAGGAAAAGGAATGCGACAATCCCGGCTACCAGATAACCGAACGGCGTTCCTATATTGATACCAACCTGGTTGAGCTGCGCCAGGAAATGCAGGCGGTAGAGAAACTCGGCCATATCGTAGCTGTCCGAATAATCGCCTGTCTTTTTATCGGCAAAATGATAGCGGAAATAGGCAGAGTCGTCATCCTTCATCCTTCCTCTTCCCCTTCTCTTACCCTCACTTTTGGCTTTGGGCTTTGGCTTGCTGACGGTCGTGTCCTGCGAGGCGGTCATATCCACATAAGTGCCCTGACCCTGGCGAAGCAGGTAAAAGTTGAAGTTCCGGCCTTGCAGGTTATGGTGCTGCGAAAGTGAATCGAGCAGATGATTGTACGGCGGGTCAAAATTGTGTCCTACCTCGGACCTCCCCTTTTGCCAGGCCGCAATATCATCTTTAAAAAAAGAAAATGACCCGGCAAAAAATATCACGTACAGCAACGCGGCGATGATGATCCCGCTGATGGTATGGGTATGAAAATAGATGTTATACTTCCTATGATCCATGGTTGAGGTTGAATTTCAGTAGATAGGGCAACGCAAACACGACGGTCAGGAGAATGTAGAGCCCCCAGACCTTCCAGACGTTCGTAGCGATGAACGCATAAAGAAGCAGGAAAGCCCAGAGGATGTAACCGGTGAAAAAAGCGGTAATAATGACGTTTTCCTTGGGCAGGAACGCCGTGAAAAACAAATGCAGGCTCATGGTAACCGCATATCCGCCGACAGTCCCGGCGAGGATTTTGCTCAGTCGCAGCCAGGGCGATTTGGTCAGGTATTTCTTGTTGGCAGGCATAAAATCAGTTGATAACAAGTTCGAGCGTCACCGCACACAGGTAAAGTATCGCAACTCCCAACGAACCGAAGTAGCGAAAGGGAAAAAACAGCACGGATACCGACCCGGCCATCATCAGGATCACGATCGCAGCGAACAAGCCGCTCCCCACGCCCAGCAGGCCGATGCACAGGCCGGTCGCAAGAAGAAACAAGCCGCCTGCCGCATACCGGCCATACAATGGATTAGTGGCCATGAAGGCCATTACGGCATTTTTACCGGGCCAGGAAATCCGTGTCGAGGTGTTCATCCAGAACATGAACCCGAGGAGAAATAGTAGACAAATCGTACTGAACATAAGGCTGGTTAGAAGGCGCACACGGCGAAGAAATGCGCCTTAGCGATTGGTTATGAGAATTTTGGAAGAATTTATTTGTAATTAGTTTAAATAAGAACATGCAAATATAATGTGAAAAGCTTAAAAATGACGGAATGGCGGCCACTTCATTGTAAAAAAGTATCAATGGGGTTACTTTGAGGAGTGAAGGAGTCATAAATATCAGGTTTGTTGAAGGATATATTTAATTTATTTATATATTAACAAACTCTATCAAAAAGGCTGGTTGGATCATGTTAAACGAGTCAAATACTTGAAAAACAGATAGACATTTCGCAATGCAAACATTCAAGCGCCTGGCTATCCTGCTGGTACTACTTCCGATCGGTGCCCATTCTTTCGCACAGGATTATTCAAAGGATAGTGAGCGAAGGATCGACAGCCTTTTTCAATGCTATTCGAAGGAAAAACCCGGCGGGCAGCTCGCTATAAGTCTTAACGGGCAAGTCGTATATTCCAAAGCCTGGGGAATGGCCAACCTGGAAAGCGGCACGGCGCTCACAACGGGATCCATCGTGGAGGCCGGATCGGTATCGAAACAATTCACTGCCGCCGCCGTTTTGTTGCTTACACAACAGGGCAAGCTGAAACTCGACGACCCCGTCGACCGATACATACCCGGGCTCCCCTCCTACGGCAAGCCAATCCTCGTGCGTCACCTGATACACCACACGAGCGGGCTGCGCGAGTGGAGCGACATCGCCGAATTTGCCGGATCTCCCCTGGTACTCCGGGTGATGGACAACAAAGCGGCGCTTGACATCATTTGCCGCCAAAAAAGCATCAACAACGTCCCCGGAGCCGCATTTAGGTACAGCAACTCCAATTACATTCTCCTCGCGCTAATCGTTGAAAAGGCGTCAGGAATGTCGTTCGCCGATTTTACGCGAAAGTATATTTTCGAACCGGCCGGGATGACACGCACCCAATGGCGGGATGATTTCCGGAAGGTAGTTCCGGGACGAAGCCAGGCATATGAGGTAAAAAACGGCGTTTTCAGAACGCTAATGCCCGATGACGGCATCCACGGACCGGGCGGCCTGCTGACAACCGCCGGAGATTTGCTGAAATGGACGGTATTTTATTCAGGTGGTAAATTGGGAGGCCAGGCCCTGCTCGACAGGCAGACGGCCCCGGATACGCTCAACGACGGGAGCATCAACAATTACGGCGGCGGGGCTGGAACTTCAACTTATCAGCGGCACGCGCTACCCGCTCATAGCGTGTTCAAAGGACCGGTTCCTGATTCCTGACTTGAAAACCGACGTTGTCTTCAAAATGAACGCGAACAATCAGATAACCGCAGTAGAATTAACTACGCCGCGAACGCTTGGCCTGCAATTTACCAAGCCCGGGCCGGCTCCTTCACGACCCTGATCATGTTGACACCTCTATCACTCAAATTATAGAAACCTATGATCTATCTCATAACTCTATATATTTAAACCCTCAGCGTGCCACGGAAGCCTCTGGCCGCATAATACGATTCCGCGCCGTTGTGGTAGTAAAAAACCGTGTCGTACCGGCGGTCGCAGAACACCGCGCCGCCCAGTTTGCGGATCTCGGCCGGGGTTTTGATCCAGCTCGATGTTTTGAGGTCGAACTTTCCAAGTGTCTGCAAATGGCGGTAGGCTTCTTCGTCAAGGATTTCGATCCCGATTTCCGCGGCTACATCCAATGCAGTATTCTCCGGTTTGTTTTCCTTTCTGAAATTCCAGGCGTCGCGGTCGTAACAGAGGCTCCGGCGACCTTTGGGGCTCTCCGCTGCGCAATCGCAGAAGATGTATTCGCCCGTCTTTTTGTCGAACCCGATCACGTCCGGTTCGCCTTCGGTCAGCTCCATTTGGTCGAGCGACCATAGTTTTGCGCCTTTGGCTGTCAGCCGGGCTTCTACATCGGCCCATTTAATGCCTTCGTGGCGGCTCTTGTTTTTTTCGAAACGTGCTTTTAAAGTGTTGAGCAGTCCGTCGCGGCCTTCTGCCGACAGTTCTTTTTTATCAATGGCCATCGTGTTTTGTCTTTAAATTAATTCCTAAAAAAACGCTAGTCGTTCAAACCTTTGCCGTTCAGGATCCGCTGAATGCATTTTTCGATCCGGAGCTCGCGGGTTTGGGATTGTTTGGGAGCAGAAAAATAAATGATATACGCCCGTTGCCGTCCGGGAGTCAATGCAGCGAAAGCCTTTTGTAATGCGGGAAATTCGTCGAGTTTGTCCTGAAATTCGGCCGGGGCCGGCAATGTCTTGTCAAGCTCTACTTTCAATCCGGATTTTTCCGCTTCAACGGCTTCGCGGATGTAGGCTTTGATAACCGGTTCCAATGCAGCGACGTCTTCCGCCGTTGCGAAGCGGATCTGGCGCCCTACCTTCGTATTTTCACCGGTTTTAATCAGCACATTTTCGGGATCGCTCAGCAGGTAACCTTTCATGAACAGCAGCGCGCAATATGCTTTAAAACCCTGAATGACAACGATGTTAGTGCCTTCAAAAGAATAGCAGGGTTTTCCCCATTTAAATTCCTCCGTCAGCCCGCATTCCTGCGCGATCGTTCTCAGCGGTTCTATCACTTCCCGCCATTGCCCGGCGTGAACTACATATGCATCGACTTTGGTGTTCATGGTAATGCGCATTTAAATTTGAACAGGGACCAACCTTCTGCCCGCTGGCCGGAAATACCAGGATATAACCGTCAAAACAAGCAACAAAAACGGTGGCGCCACCTCGCCGATCGGGTCGCCGAGCGCCATGTGTGAGACAATAGCACCCGTCATGCAAAAGAAAAATCCGGCGTAGGCCCACTCTTTTATAAGCGGGAATTTAGGAATAAGTACTGCTATCACACCTAGAATTTTCCACACGCCGATGATCGTCAGCAGGTATTCCGGGTAACCCAGGCCTGCAAACATATCCACTTCTTCCTTCATTTTCATGAGTTGCACAATGCCTGTCGAAGTCATGCCAAGGGCCAGCCAGGCGGTAAAAATCCAGTAAATAATTCGGTTTCTCTTTTCCATTGCTGTTTATATTAATTGTTTGAGAACTTCCTGCAACCGGTTGTGCGCCATATTGATACCCTGCGCAAAAGGTAATTTCAGCATTTCCTCCCGGTCGGCCGGAGACTTGTACACGATCTGCATGGTGAGCTTGCTGGTATCGTCGGTGAGCCTTTCAAATACGAGGAATTCGAGTTGTACGGGAAATGGCGTGCTCTCCATTTGAAACGTCCGCGTGATCTTCTGTTCCGGCACGAACTCGTGGATCACGCCGTTGGCCCTGAACACCACATTACCTTGCGGGTCAGACGTTTCGAATTGCCAGCCACCGTGCGGCTTGTTTTCCAGTTTCAGGACTTTCGTACCCATCCACTGCTCCACGATCTCGGGCTCCACGTACGCTTTGAAGAGCAGGTCCAGCGGCAGGTCAAACTCCCGGGTGATCACCAGGTCCTGCCGGCCGTTTTCAGCATTGATTTTCGTTTTCCGTTCCATGTTCTGTTATTTTTTGGATTGATAGTTTTTCATAATGGATTCCAGTTTGTTGAACCGGTCATCCCACATTTGCCGGAAAGGCTCGATGAAGTCGGCGATCTCTTTCATTTTGTTGGGATTTAAGTGATAATAAATTTCCCGGCCGGTCTGCTCCTGTTTCAGCAACTCGCATTCGGTGAGTATTTGCAGGTGCTTGGAAACCGTCGGCCTGGCGGTGTCGAAGTTCGAGGCGATCGCCCCTGCCGTCAGGGATTGCGATGCCAGTAATAGCAATATCGCCCTTCTGGTAGGGTCGGCTATGGCTTGAAATACATCTCGTCTCAGGTTCATTGCGTAGTTATTTGGCTACGAATTTATATGTAGTCACTTAACTACGCAAATTTTTTATGGTTTTTTTTGAAAAATTAACAGATAAACCCCTTTTTGTGAGCGTATTGGGCATTTAAGCTAATCTCTATAAATATGACGCGCCGTTTTCTTTTGCTGACTGCTTTGCTTCTTTCCGGCTTCATTACCCTTGCGGCACAGCCTGTGAACATCATTTTCATCATCGGCGACGACATCAGCTGGGACGATATCGGCGTCTACGGCAATGGCAAGGTGAAGACGCCCAACCTCAACAAGCTCGGGCGCGAGGGGATCAAGTTCACCAATATGTTCCTCACGGCCAGCTCTTGCAGCCCCAGCCGTACCAGCATGCTCACTGGCCGCTAACCACATAATACAGGCGCCGCCGAGTTGCATTCGCCGCTTCCGGCGCATTTGAAATACTTCCCCGAACTGCTGAAACAGGCCGGCTATTACACGGCATTGGCTGGGAAATGGCACGAAGGGCCCAACACGCGCCGGGCTTACGACACGCTGCTCGTCAGTCAGGCACAAAATGGGGAAGGCGGCGAAGCGCAATGGATTAACCTCCTGAAATCCCGACCTAAAAACAAGCCGTTTTTCTTCTGGCTATCGCCCTATGATGCGCACCGGCCGTGGTCGGCCACCACCAACGGCCCGCAGCACGACCCGGCGCGCGATGTGGAAGTGCCGCCTACCCTATTGGATACGCGTGAAACGCGGCAGGACCTCGTGGCTTATTACAATGAAATCGCGCGGCTCGATCACTATGTAGGTGAATTGGAAAAAGAACTCGCCGCGCAGGGACTTTCGGAAAATACCCTGATCATTTTTACCGCCGACAATGGCCGCCCGTTTCCCGGCAGCAAAACGCGGCTGGCGGATGCCGGCATTAAAACGCCATTCCTCGCGAAGTGGCCTGCGGGTATCGGCGCCGGCCAAACCTGCCAGAGCCTGGTCAGCGCCGTGGATATTGCGCCTACATTACTGGCACTTGCCGGTATCGATGGCGGGCCTACATTTCAGGGAAGAAGTTTTGCCCAACTGCTCAAAGACCCTTCCCGCGAATTCAGAAAATACGTATTCGCCGAACACAACTGGCACGATTACGAGGATTACGAGCGCGCCGTACGCACGAAAGATTTTTTATATATCATCAACAAAAGACCCAAACTGGACAATGGCGGGCCAATCGACGCGAATCAAAGTCCGTCGGCGAAAGCTTTGAAAGAAGCCCGGAAAACCGGTAAACTTAGTCCGCTGCAAGAAGACGCATTTAAAGTACCGCGGTCATCGGAAGAATTTTTTGATAATTTCAAAGATCCCTCGCAAGCCGAGAATCTGATCGGAAATAATGCTTATTCCAAACAAATCCGGATATTGAAAAAAGTACTCGCGCAATGGCAGAACGACACCGGCGACACCACCCCCGAAAACCTCACCCCCGATTGGTACGACCGTGAAACCGGCGAAGCATTGCCCGCAAAGGACAAACGGGGTGAAATGCCCGGCGCCGCCACACACGCCGAGCGTATTCACGCCGAGCGTATTCACGCCGAGCGTATTAACGCAAAAGGGGCGTTTTGATTTTGACCAATTCTTTGGGGTATCTTGATTTTCAGTGCGACACATTATTCCCAGCGCGTCGGCCCGCTGGTCGTCGGCGAAAATGAAGAGGATATTGGGCTTTGCGGCAGGCTTAGTCTGCGGTTGGCGCCGAACCCATTAATAGGTCCGGTGCCGCTGCCCGCAGGATTACATTCTAACCCCTATTCCCCAAGAGCTGTCAGGATTGCCTGTCCGACAGCTTTCGCCGATTGCGGGTTCTGGCCCGTTATCAGGCGCTGGTCGGTTACCACGTGTGTTTGCCAGGGGGCCGATTTCTCGAATTTTGCGCCGCGTTCGATCAGTTTCGATTCAAGCGCGAAAGGCACTACTTTCTCCATCGCTACCGCCGCTTCCTCCTCGTCGGTAAAAGCATTGATTTTCTTGCCATTAACCAGATAACTACCATCGGAAAGCCTGATATTGACCAAACCCGCCGGGCCATGGCAGACAGCCGCCACCAAGCCATTTTGCTCGTAAATGCCGGCTGCGATAGCCGCCAGTTTCTCATCGCCGGCCAGGTCCCACATTGCCCCGTGGCCA
>CBIHPQ010000193.1:0-12352 GCA_966211825.1 uncultured Dyadobacter sp.
AGCAGGAACGGTAAAAGTTACTTTGTAAACAGATTTACTTTTTACAAACTGTTTTGATAATGCCATAATTGGTAGTGTTATTGGTTGATGGCTCAAAGATACAATCAAAAATTATTCAAATCAATGAATATCAGTATGCTGAATGTTTGTTGTCTTTGAAAAGTTATATAATAACATTTGATGCGACATTTTTCAAAATCGCATATATTCCTTATCTGAGCGTATATCTGACCCCTAAAAATGCTCTGATGCCCTGATTTGGCGCAAAAACGTACGAAGGATCGAAGGTAAGCCGATAGGGATTGTCAGGCGTTGCAATCACCTGGCCTTGCTCATCGAATTTGACATTTTTGTCAAACGGATCGTTCGCGCGGGCGATCGAATTGGCGGGCGGAGTGAAGTTGAGCAGATTCTTGACCCCTCCGTAAACTTCCAGTCCATTATCAAATTTTTTGGTCATCTGGATATTCTGCAAAGACCATACCGGCGAGTTTGCCGCCCGCGGATCGTCCTCGCTCAGGATGGGCAGGCGCATCGGTCCATAAATGTTCCCGGTATAGTCGAATGAGAGCCCCGCCTTCTGGATTTCGTAGGAAACCGACCAGGTACCGGTAAACTTTTCGGTCAGTACCGGCCTGAAACGCACCCCGTTTTCTTTCTGAAAATTGTCCATAAACGTCCCTCCCGCCATAATTTTCAGGGGAAAAGAGAAGTTGAAATCGAGATTGAGACTAATGCCTTTGGAGACCGCGTAACCATCAAGATTGTCGTAAATGATCTCGTTCGGGTTGGTATCGTAGTCGGGCAGGATGCGGTTTGTGAAATGGGTGTAGAAAACCGAAGCATCTAACCCGATGAAAGAATTGCCTGTCACGATCTTTTTGACCACATTAATATTCGCATTCCAGCTTTGCTCGGGTTTCAATGCTTCTTTGACAATTACCTCACGAGAACCGGTCAATGCGGCATGATCTTCGGTAAACAGGTTCACGATCCGGAAGCCGCGCCCGATATTCAGCCGAACAACATCCGTCTGGTTGAATTTGTATTTGTAAGCGGCCCTGGGCGTGAAAATGCTCCCGTGCCGGCTGTTGTAGTCGTATCGCGCGCCCAGTAAAACAGCGTGCGCCCCGCTTTTGATCTCGTCCTGAATGAATATGCCCGGCAGGTAAATCTTGTCGGCGTGGTCCTGGCCGTCGGCGTAGCGGGTGGCGGGGGTGTTATCGTTATAAAATGTATAGCGGAAAGGCGTTCCCATCAGCAGGCTGTGCTTACCGATCTCTTTGTCCCACAATAGTTGCGCAAAAGCGATCTTCTGGTCGGCATTAAATGACACGTCGCCGTAGGTTGAATTCTGATTATGGGAGCTGAAAGAATATTGCAGCGTCACTTTTTCGGTCATCGGCAGTTGGTAGTTACCCAGGAGTTCGAACCGTTTGGTATAGATACTCTCCCCGTAAACCTCGTCGCCGCCGCGGAATGAACGGTTCCATTGCATTTGCCCGCCCCAGCGGTCTTCGTAATAATAGCGCGCAGCAATATTGGCCTGCCTGTTATTTTTCAGGTCAAAAGACCATTTATTGAAAATCGAAATGCGGTTCTGAAGTGTGAGATCGGTAAATCCGTCCTTATTGTTGTCGATAGGGTTCTGGTAGTTGAAATAGTTGATACCCAGCAATGAACTGCTTTTCTCGCCGGGTGTGAACTTCACGCCGAGGTCTACATTATAGTCGCGCCAGGTGGTGCTGAAAACATCGGCCGAGAACAGCGGTGCCTTGGAGGGATTTTTTGTGATAATATTCAAACCGCCCACCGCTTCCGAACCATAGAGGGTAGACGCAGGCCCTTTCACGATCTCCACACGCTCTATCAGGCTGTTTGGGATACCGGAGAGTCCATATACCGTCGAAAGCCCGCTCACCATCGGCATACCGTCGATGAGTACCATTGTATAGGGCCCTTCCAGACCATTAATGTGAATATCACCGGTGCTGCAAACATTGCAATTGAGCTGCGGCCGCACGCCATTGACGTAGCTTAACCCTTCGAAAATGCTGGGAACAGGGTTTTTATAGATGAATTTGGAAGTAATAATGTCGACTGGTACCGGGCTGTCGAGCTTTGAAACTTCTTTCATCGTGCCCGTCACCACCACCTCTTCCAATGCATTGGCCCCCGATTTCATGACGAAATCCTTTTGGACGTCCCGGTCGATCCGCACGTTCTTTTCGGTGATCGTGGGCATTGAAACATAGCTCACGCGAACGGTGTAGGTGCCTTTGGGAATGCCGGCCAGGCGGAAACGTCCGGAAGTGTCGGCCGTGGTGCCGGTTTTCAACTCATTAATGTAAATGGATGCGCCGAATGCCGGGTCGGTCTGGCCTTCCAGAGATATTTTCCCCGAAAGCGAAAACTGCGCCCAGGCGCCGAATGGCAAACAACTGAACAGTAATAGTATGCGTAGTTTCATAGCATGGCCGAATTATTAATTTACTTTTATCTGAATATAAATTTAGACAAACCTAAAAATAAAACTTGATATATGGAAATTAAAAATTCGGTTACTTAGGTTAGATTCGGTGAAACTAACTTCGGTACCGACATGGTTAAGGCTACTGTGAATGCGGATTTAATGTATAAACCAATTTAACTCACTATGCTTAAAAGATTTCTGAGACCAATCAAATTGCCCGCTTCGGTCGACTGGGCAGTGTTGATTCTGAGGGTTGGCATTTCGTCGCTCATGCTCACGCATGGGTACGCGAAGCTGACCACTTTCCTGAGTGGCGACCATTCATTCGCCGATCCGATCGGGATAGGCGAGGAGCTTTCCTACTTCCTGACGATCTGTGCCGAATTCGGTTGTTCGATCCTCGTTATTCTGGGTTTGGGAACGCGTCTTGCACTGGTTCCCCTGATCTTCACCATGGTGGTGGTCGTGTCGGTCGTGCACGCCAAAGACCCGTTCGATGTGAAGGAGCATGCTTTGCTTTTTCTCATCGCCTACATTGCATTATTCCTTACCGGACCCGGACGGTTCTCGGTCGATAGCAAATTGTATCGTTAGAGACTGATACATTCAAAAGCAAAATGCCTTCCATAACCGGAAGGCATTTTGCTTTTGAATCACTATTGCGACCATTTGGTCGGCTGGCGGTCCCAGCGGTGGGCTTTCATTTTTTCGGCGACAGCGGCGTCGAGCTTTGTGCCATCGCTCACGGCCACATTCGAGCGTACGTGCGGGAGCTTGCGCATCCCCGGGATCGTCGTATGCACGTCGGGGTTGTTGAGGATAAACCGTAATGCAAGTTCCGGCATCGTCATGCCCGCGGGAATGTCGGCCCGCAACGCTTCGGCGTGGTCCACGCTGGCATTCAGGTTGTCGGGCACGAAATAGGTCGAGCGCCAGTCGTCGGCCGGGAAAGTCGTCTCTTTCGTCAGCAAACCGGTAAGGGTTCCCTCGTCGAAAGGCACACGGGCGATGACGCCGATGTCGAGCTTCCGGCAGAGGGGGAACAGGTTATCCTCCGGCGCCTGGTCGAAAATATTGTAGATCACCTGAACAGCGTCGATCAGGCCGGTTTCGAGCGTTTTCAAAGCATTATCCGGCTCCCAGCGGTTGATACTGATGCCCCAGGCAGCCACTTTGCCTTCTTTGGTCAGTTTCTGAATGGCTTCTTTCCATTCGTCTTCCTGCGCCCAGGCGTCTTCCCAAACGTGGAATTGTAGCAGGTCGATTTGCTCGGTACCCAGGTTTTGAAGGCTTTTTTCGGTGTACTCTACAATGTAATCGGCCGGGAATACGTCTTTCAGCGCATATTCGGGGCGCGAGGGCCATTGGCGGTTCTTAGGGGGTATTTTGGTAGCGGCATACAGTTTCCTGTCGGGGTAGCGTTTGATCAGCTCGCCGAGGATGCGTTCGCTCAGGCCTTCGCCATAACCCCAGGCTGTGTCGAAGAAATTGACCCCCGATTCGACGGCCAGGTCAAGTGAATCGTCCGTTTCCTTGCGGTCGGAGCCTGTCCAGCCCGCCAGTCCCCACATTCCGTAACCTACTTCGCTGATTTGCCAGTCAGTTCGTCCAAAACGACGTTGTTGCATTGTAATCTGATTTTAGTGTTTGACCAATAAAGAACTTCTGTGCATTTATTTAACATAGAACGGGTACCTTTGCAAGACTTTTTTATTAGTGAGCCTCCTCGCTATCGTTCCTCAAAAACAGGGTTTAAGTGAAAGAAAAAGGGTTGATTAATGCATTGTTGATGACATTTAAAAGAATTGCCGGGATTGTGTTGGTGATCTGTGCTGCCGGTGTGACGAACCAGAGTGAATCTTCCGATAAAATTGCAGAATACTGCGCAGCTTTCCATCAGATCCAGATGGATATCCGCGATAATGTGATCACACCCGACTCGGCGCGTGCTGCATTCGGCGCGGTAATGCGCAACCTCCGGGCGGAGTTCAGAAGGGATACTTGCAGGTCAATCGACTCATCCTATTTCGTTTACCCTGTCAGATCCTACACTGCGCGGGAATCGGTAGGGTCAAGAGGCCGTGGCTACCGGCCCGACGGTTTCGATCTTTTCGATATGACTGTAACCGGGAGCCATCCCGCCCAGGATCTTTTCGTGCGCGACAAAGACCAGGATGTGCTCGACGACCGAACCTGGCAGCCTATCGATGTCCTGGCATTCACTTCGGGGATCGTGATCGCCACCGAAACCAGCTGGAAATACGACAGCGAGTACCGCGGCGGCAATTGGATATGGATTTACGACCCGTGCCTCGACGGCCTGTTCTATTATGCCCATAACAATATCGTGGAAGTGCAGCCGGGGCAGTGGGTTAATGCAGGGGACAAGATCTCGGAAATGGGGCGCTCGGGTTACAATGCCTACCAGAAACGCTCGCCCACGCATTTGCACCTGATGTACCTGCAACTGGACGCCGACGGCCTGCCTCTGCCTGCCAATACCTACGAATGGCTGAAACAAGCGACTGTGAAAGATGGTTTAGGGGCCGAGTAATTGGGATTGAAGTAGATAATTAATAAATTGTCCTTCACTCCATTACTATTCCTTAAACATCATTTTATGAACAACCGCCGTTCTTTTTTCCGGAAGAGTGCCGCACTAGGTATGGGCGCTTTCGGGATTAACAGCCTTTTCAATCAGCTACATGCAGCCCGGTTTCGCGAAGCTGAACAGCTTTGGGACTCCACCCGCGAAAACAATGAAGAATACTGGTCTGTAATCCAGGACGCTTACACCGCCAGCAAAAGCGAGATCATTATCCTCAACAACGGCGGCGTTTCCCCGTCGCCCATCGTCGTGCAGGAAGCTTTGGACAAATACAACAAAGCCGCAGCACAGGGTCCATCCTATTATATGTGGCGCATTATGGACAAAGGCCGGGAGCCGCTCCGTCAGCGCCTGGCCAAGTTATCGGGTGCCGATGCGGAGGAAATCGCGATCAACCGCAATGCGACCGAAGCGTTGAATACCATCATTTTCGGGCTGCCGCTTGAAAAAGGCGACGAAGTGATCGGGACCTTGCAGGATTACCCCAATATGGTGCAGGCCTATAAACAGCGTCAGATGCGGGATGGCATCGTCTACAAGCAGCTGTCATTTGATTTTCCGATCGAAAACGACGACCAGATCGTGAAAGCTTATGCCGACGCGATCACGCCGAGGACCAAGATCATTCATGTAACACATATCATCAACTGGGTAGGGCAGATCATGCCGGTGAAAAAGATCTCTCAAATGGCGCATGCCAAGGGCATTGAAGTGGTTTGCGACGGGGCGCACACATTTGGTTTGCTAGATTACAAAATCCCTGACCTGGAATGCGACTACTTTGGGACCAGCCTGCACAAATTCCTGAGCGCGCCGGTCGGCAGCGGAATGATGTGGATTAAAAAAGATAAGATTGAGAAAATATGGCCGCTGCTTTGTAACAGCGAGCCCAAAAGTGCTAACATTCGTAAATTTGAAACGCTCGGTACGCGGAGCTTTCCCATCGAGCAGGCTATCGGCGAAGCCATCAATTTCCAGGAAGGGATTGGCAGCAAGCGCAAACAGGAACGCATTCATTACCTGAAAAAATACTGGGCCGAAAAAGCCGCTCAAATCCCTGGCGTGAAAATCCATACCTCCTTAAAACCTGAATTTTCCTGCGCAATCGCCGGTGTAAGCATCGAAGGCATGAAACCTGAGGAGCTCGACGGCAAGCTGATGAAGGATTATCAGATCCATACGGTGGGAATCAATTGGGAAAACATCCATTGCGTGCGCGTAACCCCGCATGTGTACACGAAGCTCAGCGATCTGGACAAACTGGTCGGGGCGATCGAGAAAATCGCGAAAAAGGCCTGATATAAGTAATTGTTAATGTACATTGAGCATAGCTGGGTTAGCTACCGGCTATGCTCAATTTTTTTGCCGTTTGTAAGTCCACAGGTAAGGATATCCACTGGAAAAACCATTGGCACGAATCATCAGCCTGCGCCCGTTTTCATGCATTACTTTTGAGCAATCCTCAACAGAAAATCAACATTATGACACAGTTACGAAAGGGTACTTTTATCAGGAAGGTAAAAGACATCAGTATGGGCGGCGCGTTGGCGCTGGCCCTTCTGTCGGGTACAGCGCTCGTCTCCTGTTCTTCGAATGACGACGAGTCGGATTATAGTTACGAAGAAACATCTTACGGGAAAGGGATCCGGTCACAGATTAAAGAAGTGAGTCCCGGTGAATTCAAGATCATCAGTGAAGAAAGTGTTCCGGCGGACAGCTCCATCGCGATCGTTTCTTATCTCGACGGGCATAAAGACACGTTGAACCCACTGGCAGCGAAGGCGCTGATCGACGAGGAAATCCGGTCGAACCCGCATATGGGCTACCACAGCGGCCTTTCGAGCATGCTGCTTTATGGCGGAATGGGTTACCTGCTCGGCCGCAACTCTTCTTACTCCTATATGAACAACTACCGCGACAGGATTGACCCCGCGCGTGGCAGATCGTACTATGCCAATTCGGGTGCGTGGGCAAGCTCACGCAGCGCGGTGCAGGATGTGGACGCCTCCCGCTCGGTTCGGACAGTCACATCCCGGCCGGCAGGAGGCCGTAAAGGATTTTTTGGAAGATCGTCCGGAAGAAGTGGTGGCTGAAATAAGTCTAAAGTTAAAAGTTTATGAGTTGAAAGGCTAACGGGCTTTCTACTCTAAACTCATGGACTCTAAACTCATAACTCATAAGATGGTAAAATTAAAATCACTGCCCAATCCGCCACAGGCTGCATTGCAAAAAGCTGGCTGGGACTGGGCGCTAGGCACCGATACGACACCCTACGTTGTGAATGATATGGTGGTCGTAAGCGAGCAACAGGCCGAGAGCTGCTACGAGGCTGCGAATACATTATATGATATGCTGGTTGAAGCGGGGCAATATGCCATCGACAACGACCTCTTCCTGGAAATGGGGATTCCCGAAAACCTGGTTGATCTGATCAAATTCTCTTGGAGCGACGACCGCCAGATCCATCTGTACGGCCGCTTTGACTTCGCGGGAGGGTTTAACGACGAGCCTGTGAAACTGATCGAGTTTAATGCAGATACCGCCACCTGCATTCCCGAAACGGCGGTCGTGCAATGGGCGCATTTGCGGATGAACGGGATGGACGAGTCGAAACAATTCAATACTTTGTTTGAAACGCTGGTCGGCCAGTTTGCCTTTTTGAAAGAGGAAAACAGCGATCTGACACCTTCTATGCTGTTTTCGGCCATGCGCGGCTATCCTGAGGACGATACCAATGTGGCCGTATTAATGGAGGCGGCGAAGGAGGCGGGCTTCGATGTCGAATTTGCCTATATCGACGATGTGGAATTTTCAAACGGTGAAGGCATATTTTACCAGGAACCGGAGCACGGGCATTTCGTCCGGTCTGATTTCTGGTTCAAACTGGTGCCCTGGGAACATATCGGCGCCGATGAGCCGGAGCTGGCAACGATGCTGACGGAAATTGTCAAAAACAGGAAAGCGGTGATTCTTAACCCTGCCTACACATTGTTGTTTCAATCCAAATACATTCTGAAAATCCTGTGGGACCTTTACCCATATCATCCATTGCTGCTACAAACTGACAGCCAGGTGCTGCCGCATAAAAAATCGGTGAGTAAGGTGCTGCTGGGGCGCGAAGGTGCGAATGTTACGATTCACGACGAAGGCGGTGAGGTGCTGGAAACCGCACCGGGGGAATACGATGGCCAGTCGCGCATTTACCAGGAGTACGTAACCCTCCCGACCGACGTCGACGGGCATACTTACCAGTCGGGGGTATTTTACGCCGGCGAGGCTTGCGGGCTGGGTTTCAGGCGGGGCGGAAAGATATTGGACAACACCGCGCAGTTTGTAGGGCACGTAATTGATTAGCAGAATGCGTAAATTTACTTGTCTATGAATCAGCTAGTTACCGAAGGCTCATTGAAATGACCGTTTACTAATCGTTTTGTTGAAATGTCCCTGGCAGCAGCGAAGTTTGTAACGGTCTTAGCAGCCACTGCTGGTATGAAAGTTTTAAGGAAAGCCAGAACTTCACCAGCAGTTCAGCATATTCATCGATCCTTAATTCTTAAAATTAGTCATGATTCACGAGAAAATTTTTCAACTAAAAAGCGGTAGGGAGGTTAAAGTTGTAGTAAAAAGTTACTTCCTCCACGACAATCCGCTGCGCGACACCGATTGTGAGATTTTAATACGCGAGCCCAAAGAAAAATACTTTCGCACACCGATCGGGGTCAACCACCCACAATACTGGAAAATGAAGCGGTCCAGCGCACAACAGGCCAGGGTGATTTTGATGGAATACAGCGGAATCACGCAGCGTCACATCAACCAGGCCATCAGCGAATTTAACCGAATCCTCAGCTACCCGCCAGCACACATCGGGTTGCAATACGAAAGCGAGCTGGTTTAGTAAAGGTTAAATTCTTAAAACAGGCACTGATAGAGGAGCATACCAACACACACTTCAAAGCCGGGCATGGCTGGGCACTTCGGTGTCCGGCCATTGTCCGGTTTTGCTTTATACGACTACCGGCATTTTATCCAACGAAATTCCTGGATTCCAATTAATGCTTATCTTTAATAAAACCGGGAGGCGCTCGCAAGGCTTTTGGGTGAGCAGTTGATCGTTCAGGGGGAAAAAGGGGGCTTTTTTGTGAAGACGCTCACGCTCGAAGATAGCCACAAGGTCCGGGAGCTCCGTGAAATCCTCGAAATAGGCGCATTACGGTTGCTTATCCCGAAGGTTACAGAGGAACAAATCGTCGAACTGGACCGGATCTGCGATGACTTTTCTTCAATGGTCGAGCGCGGGTATTTTGGCGGGGCGTGGGAAGGATGACTACGAACTAACCGACCAGGAGCATCGCGAGATTGTGACGGGTATCAAGGAGCGCGATATCCGACGTGCCGAAGAAGCGCTTTTGAAACATCTTATACGCGGCGAAGTAGCTTCAATCGACCTCGCGTGATTTCATAATAAGGCATTTAACAGTACCGCAAGCTGGTTTTTTCCACGAAGCCGGCTTTTTTGTGCCATAGGAGTTTCGGTGATCCCCGAAGGCCGTCGCAGGCATTTCACCAGTTGGTATATTCGTAGTAGATCGTTTGTCGAAACTGACGAACAATAATCTTTCTAACCTTTTTTTGTTAACAAAAAGATAATAAGCCCTGCTGCTATACTTGCTGTTTGTAACAGCCCATTTCAATCAGATCTATGGAGCTGTTCATGGCGCGCGGTATCCTCAAAAACAGCATTGCCCGTAAAGCCTCCTACATTCCCGACCCATCGTCGGTGACCTATATTAAGGAATCGAACCAGCGCGTACTGGATGTGCTCAACGATGCGGTCTGGGAAATCAAGTCACTGGAAACAACAATGTCAAAAGCATGATTAAAAACGGAGAAGAAAGTGTTTTTAAAACCAGCAAGCCTAAGTCCACCCCTAAACGCGCTGGTAAAATGAACACTTTCGAAAATCAGGTAGCTATTATTACCGGCGCCGCTTCGGGTTTAGGTCTTGTGATCGCCCACAAGCTGCTGAATGAAGGTGCCCGGATAGGGCTCCTGGATCTGAATGAGCAGGCATTGAATGCCGAATTCGTCGGTAATGCAGCACGGGAAGAGCTGATCGGCGTGGATGTGACGGACGAGGCGATGGTAGCCCGGGCGGTGGCGCGTGTGGCGGAGCGTTTCGGCAAAATCGATATCCTGATCAACTGTGCGGGCATCACGGGCGCTACGAACATCAAAAGCCACGAGGTGGATACGGCCAATTTGCAGAAGGTGTTCAACATCAACTTTATGGCCAGCTTCTACACGGCAAAAGCGGTGCTTCCCCGCATGCTTCAAAACAACTACGGCCGTATCCTGCACATCGCGTCCATCGCTGGCAAGGAAGGTAATGCGGGAATGCTAGCCTATTCGGCATCGAAAGCGGCGGTGATTGGAATGACAAAAGTGCAGGGGAAGGAATATGCCGAGACGGGCATCACCGTGAATGCGCTGGCGCCGGCGGTGATCAGGACGCCGCTCGTGGATGCGATGCCCGAAGCGCAGGTGAAGTACATGACCGACAAGATCCCCATGAAGCGCTGCGGCACCCTCGAAGAAGCCGCCAATATGGCCGCATTCATCGTTTCCCCGGAAAATAGCTTTGTCACCGGCTTCACCTTTGATCTTTCGGGAGGTAGGGCTACGTATTAGACGGCTTGGCGCAGAAAACCAATGCGCCCATCGACATTTCGATGGAAAAAGGCGGGACCACCGGCGTAAGTCTCTGAATTACGACTGTTGTTCCAGCTCGATAAAATCCTGGCGCGCGGGCGTGAAACAATCGATCACCTTGCATTGCGTGCGTGCGATCGCGGAATGCGGCGCGTGCGGCGGAATGTGGGCCGTCATGCCGGGCGTGAGCAGCGCCGTCTCCCCATCGATGGTAAATTCCAGCTCTCCTTCCAGCACGTGGCACCATTGCTCATGGAAATGGCTATGCTCCGGCAGCACCGTCCCGGCATCGATCGTGAAATGTCCGAACGTTTGCAGCTCCGAATGGCCCAGCGTACCATAAATCCCGTCCCAGATTTTGACTACTTTATTGGTTTTGAAATTGACGAAAGGCATCGTGAAATGAATTTGAATGCTATTTGAAAATCATAAAAGTAGCTTTCGCGGTAATGCGCTGTGTCAGAATCCCTGTTTTTTTTCCTAACGAATCGAAGTGCAGGGGCTGTTCACGATGAGCACGCAGGAGGTCATGGCCATAGTCGGCCATCAGCGCAAACCTCCTCCATTTGATTCCAGCCGCCGCCGAAGCAACGGGCAAAATGCGGTCATAGCCGAATGCCTCCCGATTTACATGCTTTTCCTCATAAGAATAAAACGGGTGATCGGTAGCGGCGAGAAACATATCGGCTCCGGCTTTCGTTTCAATGAAGAAAGTGACCCTTGATCGGGGATTAATATACCATCTCACGCCGGCCTCCGCGCGCCCGTGGTGGTGAGTTTCCCGCGCATACCAGAAGCCCTGATCGTACCATTGGCTGAATACTTCAGGGAGTATGTCGGTATGTTGGTAAATCAATTGGGTGACTAACGAAAATCTGCGGGCGAAATGCCGCTCGCCGAAAACTCCGGCCTGCCAGTCGTAGTTGGATTGAAAGTGCGGGATTTTGGAGAAGTCGAAAGAAAATTTGTCGTATTTCCGGTCGTAGTACGTGCGGCCAAGCCCGGCTGTGACGCCAAATTCCCATTTGGAAGTGCTTTGGGCAGTCAGCTTACCGGGTAGGCAGAATAGGTAAATGGTTATGACGATTGTCAGTAGCTTCTTCATAGCTTATCGTTTTGATTTAATGATTTACAGGTTGCGGACTTCTGTTCCGATTTTAAATAGCAGGTTTAAACGGCTGGCACATCCGCGCCAGCCGAATCGTATTGCGCACCTCCACTATTTTAGTATGACTGTCCTGACGGATGTGCTGCCACTTTCTCCTTTTAATTGTATCAGGTAAGTACCCGAAGGGATATGCGACAGCGAAACCTTTTGACGATGAATGCCTTCGCCAGAGAGCGTCTGTTTGAAATGTACATTGCCCTGCATATCCAGCACGGAGAGCTCGGTCTTTTCTCCTTTTTCCAGGTAAAATGAGACCTCGAATTGCCCTGAGTTGGGATTGGGGGAAACGAAAACATTGGTTGCCGGAGTAGCTTCCTTTTCGTCTGTACCCATTCTGGCATTGGCATTGCTGTTCACACAAATCCGGTCCTGCCGGCAACTTCCGCCACCG
>CBIHPQ010000194.1:0-12338 GCA_966211825.1 uncultured Dyadobacter sp.
CTCCGACCTCACAGGCTCGATGCTCGACAAAGGCACCAAAACCAAGAACCGCCAGCAGATTAAGGACGAGTTCGACCGCCTGAAAGCACGCGTGAGCTTCTTCGGATCAGCCAACCAGGCTGGCGCCAGCATTGAAACAACCAAGGAAAACCTGCCGGCAGTGATGAAACTGGTAGCCGAAGTGTTGAAAACGCCCGCATTCGACGAAAACGAATTTGAAAAACTAAAACAGGAAGAACTCGCAGGCATCGAATCGCAGCGCAGCGAACCGCAGGCGATCGCATTCAACCAGTACCGCCGCATCGTTTCGCCCTATCCGAAAAGCGATATCCGTTATGTGGGCACGTTCGATGAGGATGTGGAAAGCATCAAAGGCACGACGATCGATCAGCTCCGTCAGTTCCACAAAGATTTCTATGGTGCCAACAATGCGTCGGCCACTGTTGTGGGTGACTTTGACAAAGAGGCGATCCAGAAGATACTGAACGACGAGTTCGGAAGCTGGAAAAGCGCCAAGCCATTTACACGCATTGCATCGCCCTACCAGGCCGTGAAAGCGGAAAACAAGTCGGTTGAAACGCCCGACAAAGCCAATGCGATGTTTGTGGCCGGGTTGAATATGCCGTTGCAGGATACCGACCCGGATTACCCGGCGTTGATCATGGGTAACTATATGCTTGGCGGCGGGTTTCTCAACTCTCGCCTGGCAACCCGCATTCGTCAGAAAGAAGGGCTGAGCTACGGAGTAGGCTCGCAATTCTCGGCCAGCCCGCTGGATAAGAACGGTACATTTATGTCGTACGCCATTTACGCACCTCAGAATGCGGAGAAACTGGAAGCGGCATTCAAGGAGGAAATTGATAAGGTAATGAAGGAAGGCTTTACGGCCGATGAATTGAAAGCGGCGAAATCGGGTTACCTGCAATCGCGGCAGGTGGCACGCTCGCAGGATGCTTCGCTGACCAACACGCTGACCAGCAACCTCTATCTCAATCGCACCATGCAATGGGATGCCGATTTCGAGAAAAAGATCGAAGCGCTGACGCCCGATCAGATCAAGGCGGCATTCAGCAAGCATATCGATTACAACAAGCTCGTGATCATCAAGGCCGGCGATTTTGAAAAAGCCAAAAAAGGTGGCCAGACCGCCGGAGCACCGGCACAGCTGGGTGGAAGCGATAAAAAGTAGATTAAAATAAAATTAAGATTCAGGAAACCGGTCGTGAAAAGCGTACCGGTTTTCTGCTTTTAACCGTAGTACATCTTTATCTTTGCCGAGTATTTACACTGAACTTTAATGCTGCCGACAGCATACCCAATGAAATTGATCTACCATCCGCTACTCAGAGTTTTGTTCGCCGGACTCGTTCTCAGTCATTCGGTTTTTAGTCAAACCAAACCTAAAACAACTGCCGCAGCCCCTGCCGCCTCAGCCACCAAACTGGCCAGGCCCAAACTGGTGGTGGGGATGGTCGTGGACCAGATGCGTTACGACTATTTGTATCGCTACTACGATAAATACAAAGAGGGCGGCCTGAAGAGACTGATCAATGACGGTTTCAATTGCCGGAATAACCATTACCATTATGCATTGACCGTCACAGCCGCAGGCCATTCGGCAGTTTACACCGGATCGATGCCGGCTATCAATGGGATCGTCGGTAACGATTGGTACGATGCATTGCAGGCCAAAAACGTGTATTGTACGGATGATAACACCGTGGCGACCGTCGGAAGCAGCAATGTAACGGTGGGGAAAATGTCTCCCAAAAACCTGCTGGTTACCACCGTGACGGACCAGCTGCGCATTGCTACCAATTTTCGTTCGAAAACGATCGGCGTAGCGATCAAGGACCGCGCTTCGATATTGCCGGCAGGTCATGCCGCATCGGGTGCTTACTGGTTTGATTCCAAAACGGGGAATTTTGTGACGAGTACCTATTATATGAACACCTTGCCGCAATGGGTGACTGACTACAACAGTCAGAAGAAACCTGCGGAATACATGGGAAAAGGCTGGAATACGCTGCTGCCCATTGAACAATATACCCAAAGCTCGCCGGACGATGTTGCCTGGGAAGGCAAACTCTCGACTGCGACCAAACCCGTGTTCCCGCATGACCTCACAGGCAACGCGGGCGACGCGTACGGCCCGATGACGACCTCGCCGTGGGGCAATACCATTACCAAGGAGATGGCCATCGCTGCGATCAAGGGTGAAAACCTCGGAAAAGGTGCAGAAACCGACTTTCTGGCCGTAAGCTTCTCCTCGCCCGACCGTATCGGGCATATGTTCGGTCCCAACTCGGTGGAGCAGGAAGATGATTACCTGAAACTCGACAGGGAATTTGCCGATTTCTTTAATTTCCTTGACAGCTGGGCAGGTAAAGGCAACTATACCGTGTTCCTCACCGCCGACCACGGCGCTATGGACGTGCCCGGATTCTGGCAGGAGCACAAGTTACCCGCGGGATTGATGAGCGCCACCACTTTGACGCGCACGATCGTGAAAGCATTGAATGACACATACGGAGAAGCTGAATATGTTTCTGCATTTGAAAACTATCAGATCTATTTCAACAAGGCGGTCCTGAAAGAGAAAAAAATCACTGTTACCGATGTGTACCAGACCTTACGGGATGCATTGCTGGCTGTGGATGGCGTGGCCGATGTGATCAACCTCCGGGATATGGGCAAAGCGCCATTGAATACCTACCAGTTGGAGCTGTTTAAGAACAATATCAACGCCAAACGGAGCGGCGATTTGCAGGTATTGCTGCAACCAGGCTGGTTTGCATCGACTATGAGCACCGGCACCGACCATGGTACGCCATACAATTACGACACGCACGTGCCATTCCTGCTTTATGGTTGGGGTATCAACAAAGGTGAAACGCTTCGCCGCACCACCATTGCCGATATCGCGCCTACCATTTCGGCATTGCTGCACATCCTGCCGCCAAGCGGAAATGTGGGCAACCCCGTACAGGAAGCATTGAAGAAATAACCAGAAAAGTATATTTCCTGCGGACCGGCTTCGGCTCCGCAGTTTTTTTTGTTTTACCTAAAATCCTTAACTGTGAGAAAATTATCCTGCTGGGTGTTGGCGGCAATGGCTACTACGGCCGTTTACGCGCAATCTCCCAAGAAAGCCGGAGCCCCGAAGGCAGCCCCAGCGAAGGCGTCGGCGTTGGCCCGCCCCAAATTAGTTGTTGGTATTGTAGTGGATCAAATGCGTTACGATTACCTGTACCGATACTATGACCAGTATACCGAGGGCGGTTTCAAGCGAATGATGAATGAGGGCTTCAACTGCCGCAACAACCATTACAGCTACGCGCTTACCGTCACAGCGGCGGGCCATGCGTCGGCCTATACGGGTTCAATCCCTGCGATCAACGGGATCGTCGGCAACGAGTGGTATGACCCTATCGCGAAGCAGGACGTGTATTGTGTGGAAGACAGTACGGTAAAAACAGTTGGAAGCAACAATGCAGCTGTGGGTAAAATGTCGCCAAAAAACCTGCTGGTAAGTACAGTTACTGATCAGCTTCGCATTGCGACGAACTTTCGTTCCAAAACGATCGGGGTGGCGATCAAGGACCGCGGTTCCATCCTGCCTGCCGGCCATGCAGCCAATGCGGCATATTGGTTCGATTCGAAAACCGGTAACTGGGTGAGCAGCACCTATTATATGGATGACCTGCCGCAATGGGCCAAAGATTATAATGCAAAGAAGAAGCCTGCGGAATATGCGCAAAAGGGTTGGGACCTTCTTTTGACTGCCGATGCTTATACGCAAAGCTCTCCCGATGATGTGCCCTGGGAAGGGAAACTGCCCGGAGCGAAAAAGCCGGTATTTCCTTACGAACTCGTGGGAATGTCGGGCGATGCGTTCGGGATCGTGACGGATACGCCCTGGGGTAACACCATCACCAAAGAAATGGCGATCGAAGCCATCAAAGGCGAGCAGCTGGGTAAAGGAAAAGATACCGACTTCCTGGCGATCAGCTTTTCGTCGACGGATAAGATCGGGCACCGTGCGGGGCCGAATTCCATGGAGCAACAGGACGATTTCCTGCGCCTGGACCGTGAATTCGCTGATTTGTTCAACTTCCTCGATGGCTGGGTTGGAAAAGGGGAGTATACCGTATTCCTCACGGCCGATCATGGCGTGGTGGACGTTCCCGGTTTTGCGCGGGAGCACAAGCTGCCCGCGGGCCTTGTCGATCGTAAATTGCTGACCAACTCGGTTACCGATGCATTGAATGAGGCATTTGGAAAAGATAAATATGTGGTGGCTACCGACAACAACCAGCTCTATTTTGACCATAGCCTGTTGAGAAAGAAAAACATTACCATCGCAGCCGTACATAGCGTGGTCCGCGATGCGGCATTGGCGGTACCCGGCATTGCCGACGTGATCGACCTGACCGACATGGGCAAGGCGCCGCTCAATACCTACCAGCTGGAATTGTACAAAAACAATGTGAATGCGAAGCGCAGCGGCGACTTGCAGGTGATCTCGCAGCCGGGATGGTTCTATGGAACTGCTACCGGAACGTCACACGGGACGCCTTACAACTACGACACCCAGGTGCCATTCGTAATGTTTGGCTGGGGGGTTAACAAAGGGGAAACCGTGAAACGAACGTCCGTTTCCGACATCGCGCCGACTATTTCGGCATTGCTGCACATTCTCCCTGGCAGCGGCAACATCGGCCAGCCGGTGGAGGAAGCGTTGAAGAAGTAATTTTTTTAGTATTAAAACAAAAGCCGTGAGCACGATCGATTCGTACGCACGGCTTTTGTTTTTGTAATATGACTATTCAGGATTCTTCCACGATCAGCACAATACCTTCCGTTTTCTTGATGACGACCTTGCTGCCGGCAGGAATGTTATGATGATTCTCTGAAACGGCTTTCCATTCGGCGCCCCGGTAGTAGATCCGCCCTTCGCCATTGCCCGGAATATCACGGATTACCATGGCGGTTTCGCCGGTAAATTCATTGTATTCGGCCGCTGAACGGCGTTCGAGGAGTTTGCGGGCGTGTTTCCGGAGCACCAGCAGCGAAACGAGCGATATGGCCGAGAATGCCAAAATCTGACTCTCCGTGCTGTGCAGCAGGCCGATTGAGGTAAGTAAAGAAGTTAGCAAAGCGCCCGCCGCAAAAAATACGAATACGAGCATGACGCTGACCAGTTCTGCGAGAAGCATCACCAGCCCTACGATGAGCCAAATCTGTGGTAAGGTCAAATCCATGCTATTTCTTCGGTTCAGATTTGACTACTGTTAATGCTGTGGCGATGAGCGAGCCCATATCGGCGAGGTTCGCGGGCAGGATCAGCGTGTTGCCTGCTTTGGCCAGTTTACCAAACTGTTCCACATAATTTTCGGCGACTTTCAACTGTACTGCCTCCGCTCCGCCTTCCTGGCGAATGGCCTCGGCCACCAACCTGATACTTTCGGCAGTCGCTTCCGCCACCGATTTCAACGCCGACGCTTCCCCTTCCGCCTCGTTGATCTGCCGTAAGCGGATACCCTCCGATTCGAGCACCACTTTCTGTTTCTGACCTTCTGCGACGTTGATCGCCGCCTGCTTTTCACCATCCGATTGCAGGATCACCGCCCGGCGTTCACGTTCTGCCTGCATTTGTTTTTCCATGGCAATCAACACACTTTGCGGAGGGGTAATGTTCTTGATTTCATAACGCAGCACCTTCACGCCCCAGCCCGTGGCAGCCTCGTCAATCGATTCCACTACCGCACGGTTGATCGTCATACGTTCTTCAAATGTCTTATCCAGATCCAGCTTACCGATCTCGCTCCGCATGGTGGTTTGCGCTAGCTGTATTACGGCAAAAGTGTAGTCTGCAATCCCATAAGCCGCTTTTCTCGGATCTATAACCTGAATGAATATGACCCCGTCCATACGCACCTGTACATTGTCGCGGGTGATACAGATCTGCTCGGGAATGTCAACAGCCGCTTCTTTAAGCGTGTACTTATAGGCGATCCGGTCGAAAAAGGGGATGATAAAGTTGACGCCCGGTTGCAGGACGGCGTAGAATTTTCCCAAACGTTCCAGAATATAAGCACTTTGCTGAGGGACGACTTTGACGGTCATCAGAATGGTAAGGACTACCAGTACGAGCAGGACAATGAAGGGGGTCATAACAAGTCGGTTTAAGGTCTATGGCGAAAATAACACGAAGCCACGTTCATTCCTACCGGTCTCGGACTAATGTAAGGTAATGGTGCCCGTCGGTCGATCTCCCGGATAAATGGTCGGCTGGCTATGGAATGAACACCTTCCGGCTGCCCAGATCTTCACCTGCACCCGTTCGCAGGTGTATAATGTAAATGCCCGCGGGCAGGCGGGAGGTATCAAAAGTGAGGTTGTCTGCCGAGGCTACCCGCATGATTTTATGGCCGGATCGGTTGTACAGTTCAGCAACGTAGCCACGTGCTGGCTTGTCGGCATTCTCTATAACGATCCTGCAATTACGGTTATCAACCAAAAGAACGGCCCACTTTACCTGCTTGCAAGGCACTCGTGCATAGCGGATCGCAGAGTTCTCAAATGTGCTGTCCATATCGGTGATTCGGAGACGATAATAGTTCGAGGCTTTGGGAGACGGGTCTTCAAAACGGTAACGCAGGGTACTTTTGGAAAAGCCTGTGGCCTTAATGCGACCTATTCTCTCAAAATTCCTGCCGTCGGCGCTCCGCTCAATCGAAAAGTGGGATGCATTTATTTCCTCGGAAGTTGTCCAATGCAGCTGGACTGAGCAACCAACGGTTTTTACCACAAATTCTTCCAAACGAACAGGCAGCGCATTGGTGATAATGCTGCTAAAAAATGCAAATACAGCCGCCGTCACGCTGATTTCCTGCACGGTGAACTCCGACATTTCAACCGCCTGACGGGCGTCGGTATAGCGGCGGAGCACAGGGTAGGGATCTTCCTTGCGGTAGCCATATGGATAGCGGTTCAGCGAGTCCTGGATCGCAAAGCTTGACGGCCGGTTCATCAGCAATGAAGCCGCCGGCCCGAAAACCGGTACGCCGGGCACGGGCTCCGCAAATTTTCCAGGAACGGTCGACCAATGCAGCGGGTTTTTCGGAGAATTCGCGCCGGCACTTGTGATGAAGCACTGGGACAACGGATTGTTGCCCAAGGGGATATCCAGCTGGATTTTAGCATAATCCAGCAAATCGGGCTTTTGAAGCAGCGAGGCAAACATGATGTAGTCGAAAGCGTAACTCTGTGCCATACCGAAAGTTCCGTAGCCTATGTAGCCCTTGAAATGATGATATGCGGCATGGTAAGGATGGATTTTCATGGTCCGCGTGTAATAATTGACCAGTACTTAGCTGTTCAGGTTGCTTTTGAATTCATCGACAAACGCAGCATTCACTTCAAAAGTCGTGGTAGCGTAGGCCCACGCGGCTTTAAATGTATGCTGCTGCCAACTCATGGTGGTGTGAAACTGGTGGGGGATCTGGCCGTACCATTCGTTGAAATCAGCATTGTATTGCGCTTCACCGGTTGTTTTGTAAAGCTCTGCCGCGGCCCACGCACGGTTGTCGGCGTCGATAGGGTCGGGGTAGGGGCCGGCTGAAATGCCAGGAACATTTGCCTGCGCTGTCGGGGTTGGGTGGCTTTTCAGGAATGTCCACGCTTTGCGGGCTTTTTCGAGGCATGTTGAAGCGTAGGTTTCATTGAACTTCTTAAAATTCCGGGCTGCCATGGCCATTGCGGCAGCGAACAGGGCCGTGGATTGGGTCGTTTTCGCCGAAATGTAGAACGTGCTATGCTCGTCACCGGGCAATCCTTGCGACCAGGTGGCCGGCGTCACGCGGAAATACACGCCGCCATCGGGTGCCTGCATTTGCATGAGCCAGTCCATTTCAAACCTGGCCTCGTCGAGCCAGTCGGGCACACCGTTACCGCTTTCCGGAATGTTGAGGTGGTTATCCGGAAATTTTTGTGGGTATAGTTCAAATGCCGTAAACATGATGAACAATGCGCTCGCTGCTGTGGGTACGTAGCGTCCGTAATCGCCCGCGTCGAGCCAGCCGCCCTGCATGGGTAACTGCGTACCGGGTGGGTAGTCGGATGCCGAGTACAATGCCGAGCCAAGGTGTGAAGCGTGGATTTGTGCGGTTTGAGCAGGCAGCCCCGCGCGCGCCCAGGCACCGCCGCGGGCAGCCACTATTTCTCCGGACCGCTGGTAATACAGTGCCCTCGCCGTATTGAGGTACAGCCCGTCGTAGCAAGTGGTGGAAATGCTGAATGTCTCGGAGCGTCCGTAGCCAGGTACATATATATGATACTGTCCGGGCGTCTGAAATGCCGAGAAATCGATTTCGAAGACACTTTCACCACTGAATTCGGGATCCAGTTTGAGATATTGACAGGTGCCATTGAAAACTGTTGCACCCCCTGTTCCGATAAGCTGGAACGGAGGGGGCGAAAGCGAGTCGATGGGCATAAACCAGGCATCTCCCATAAACCCGCCCAGTTTTCCCAATTTCGGGCTTTCCGGAAGGTAACCTACCTGGTTGGCTTTTACATTCCCACGGATTTGGGTGTCATTAAAAACAAATGCCTTGTCCAGACTTGCCGCATTGCCATCCAAATCGCGGATATTGTTCGCTTGCAGACGGTAGGATTTGTTGGTTTTGAGTGTTTTTTCAAAAATCAGATAGAGCTCGAAAACAATATTCGGCTCACCGGAGGCTGAAAGGCTTTTCACAAAGCTATGCCGGCCCACGCGATGAGGGTTTGCAGGCAGTTGGTAATCAGCATCGTCCGTTGAACGCAGCGCATATCGTTTGGGGTCGTGGCAGCCTGTGGTATCGAACCTTTCGCTGATCGTCAGTAAAATAACACGGTCGGAAACCAGTGAAGACGTTATAGCCGGGCTTCCTGGCAGGGAGCCGGCCTGCCAAGCATTTGCGCTGCCGCTGGCCAGCAGGATCATCAATAAAATCGTTCTTCCCATCACATTTCAGGTTTGATTTGGGATAGGTAGAAGCGATACTTGTGCCGTTTTAACAGCAAAATGAATGAAAACTCCCAACCGGCGATGCTTATTTATCAGCCGGTTGGAATAATGGAAATGATACCTGCGGGAAGGTGGGGGACGTATTTTGACGGGGACTTAGTTCCTCAATATCTCCTTGGAAATCACTATTTTCTGTATTTCGCTGGTGCCCTCGCCTATCGTGCAGAGCTTGCTGTCGCGGTAGAATTTTTCGGCGGGGTAATCTTTGACAAACCCATAACCTCCGAATATCTGCACCGCCTCGTTAGCGACGCGCACGGCTGTTTCGGACGAGTGATATTTTGCCACAGAGCTTGCCAGCGTCACTTTTTCGCCTGCGTCTTTCAGATCAGCGGCGTGGAAGGTGAGCAGCGAGGATGCCTGGACGTCGGTGTACATATCAGCGAGCTTGAATGCGATCGCCTGGAAATCACAGATCGCCTTGCCAAACTGCTTGCGTTCTTTGGAATAGGCCAATGCAGCCTCGTACGCGCCCCAGGCCGTACCTACGCCCAATGCGGCAATGGAAATGCGTCCGCCGTCAAGTACTTTAAGGGACTGAATAAACCCGTCGCCGAGTTCGCCAAGCCGTTGACTATCGGGGATGCGGCAGTCCTGAAATAGCAGTTCGACGGTTTCGGAAGCGCGCATTCCCAGTTTGTCTTCTTTGCGGCCTGCGCTGAAACCCGGCGTGCCGGCATCGACGACGAACGCGGTGGCGCCATGTTTGTCGCCCGGTTCGCCGGTGCGTGTGATTACCACGAGCACATCGGCGCTTTTGCCATTGGTAATGAAGTTTTTAGTCCCGTTAATCACCCATTCGTCGCCGTCTTTCACAGCTACCGTGCTCATATTGCCGGCGTCGGAGCCTGTGTTGGGCTCCGTAAGGCCCCATGCCCCCACCAGCACCCCCGTAGCGAGGCCGGGCAGGTATTTTTGCTGCTGTTCCTCGTTGCCGAACATGTATATATGATTGGTACAAAGCGAATTATGTGCCGCCATGGAAAGCGCAACGGACGGGTCCGCTTTGGCCAGTTCCACGATAGCGGTGACGTATTCACGGTAGCCGAGCCCTGCGCCGCCGAGGCTTTCGGGGATGAGCATTCCCATGAGGCCAAGCTCCCCCAATGCTTTAAAAAGATCCTTCGGAAAATGCTGCTGCTCATCCCAGGTGCGGATGTGTGGCTTGATATGCAGGTCGGTGAAATCCCTGACGGTTTGTCTAATCAGGTTACAAATTTCGTCGGAGGGGTTTGTAGTCAGGTCTTTTTCTCGTGTGTCCATAGGTGTTGATGATTATATTTGTGTGATTACCCAATGATAGTGAGAATGCGACAAAATCACTAGCCAGTAACGAACAAATCCAAATGGCAGCGGTGAACATTCGCTTAAAAAAATTACTTTTGCAACCGTCCTTACGCACTGGACTTAGTTAAGTACAATTCCCGGATTTTATTAAACAAGTGCCAAAACAGCTATATAATAATTAACCGTTTATGAAAATTGCAGTAGTAGGAACAGGATACGTTGGTTTGGTGACAGGTACCTGCTTTGCCGAGACCGGCAACCAGGTGACTTGCGTCGATATCGATGTCAGAAAGGTTGAACGCCTTCAAAAAGGAGACATACCCATTTACGAGCCAGGTCTCGACGTTCTTTTCGACCGCAATGTGGCCGAAGGACGCCTGATATTTACGACCAACCTCAACGAGGGTATCAAGGATGCGCAGGTGATATTCCTCGCATTACCAACGCCTCCGGGAGAAGATGGCTCCGCCGACCTTAAATATATTCTCAAAGTTGCCGACGACCTCGGACCGATCCTCGATCAGTACGCGGTGATCATCGACAAAAGCACCGTTCCTGTGGGAACTGCCGAGAAAGTACGGGCAGCGATCGCAAAAAACGCGAAAGTGGACTTCGACGTAGTATCAAACCCTGAGTTCCTCCGTGAAGGTGTGGCCGTGGAAGATTTCATGAAACCCGACCGCGTGGTGGTAGGTACAACCTCGGAAAAAGCCAAAAAGGTAATGGAGAAGTTGTATGCACCGCTGGTACGCCAGGGCAACCCGGTCATCTTTATGGATGAGCGCTCGGCGGAAATGACCAAGTATGCGGCGAACTCGTTCCTGGCGATGAAGATCACCTTCATGAACGAAATCGCGAACCTTTGCGAGAAAGTAGGTGCAAACGTGGATGATATTCGTCGTGGTATCGGAACCGACAGCCGTATCGGCAAGCGCTTCCTTTTCGCGGGCATCGGATATGGCGGCAGCTGTTTTCCGAAGGATGTACAGGCATTGGCCAAAACTTCCAGGGATTACGATTACGATTTCCGCATTCTGAAATCGGTGATGGATGTAAACTACGACCAGAAAAAGAAATTGCTTCCGATGGTGGAAAACTACTTCACAGACGGTCTGAAAGGCAAAACGATTGCAGTTTGGGGGTTGGCATTCAAGCCTTATACGGATGATATCCGCGAAGCACCTGCATTGGAAAACATCGAAGCATTGCTCGCAGCCGGCGCGAAAGTGACCGTATACGACCCTGAGGCGATGACCAATGTGAAAGGAGTGCTGGGCGACAAAGTAACGTTCTGCCACACGCCATACGCAGCGCTCGACGATGCAGATGCGTTGATGATCTTTACCGAATGGCCGCAGTTCCGTACGCCGGAATTTGAGAAAATGGGCAAATTGCTGAAAAACAAGGTTGTTTTTGACGGCAGGAACCTGTACGAACTCGATCAGATGCGTGAAATGGGTTATACCTATTACAGCATCGGCCGCGAGAAAGTGGTGCCGGCCTGATCATAAACTAGTAAATACTCTAACTTACTCATCTTAATGAAACGTGTTTTAATTACGGGAGCAGCAGGTTTCCTGGGTTCGCACCTCTGCGAGCGTTTTTTAAAGGAGGGAATGTATGTGATCGGGATGGATAACCTGATCACGGGTGATATGCGCAATATCGAGCACCTGATGCCCAACCCGAATTTCGAGTTTAACCATCATGATGTGACCAAATATGTGCACGTACCGGGCGAGCTCGACTACATTATGCACTTCGCATCTCCCGCCAGCCCGATCGATTATCTGAAAATTCCCATTCAGACGCTCAAAGTAGGGGCAATGGGAACGCACAACCTGCTGGGATTGGCCCGTGCAAAAAAATCACGTTTCATTATCGCTTCCACTTCGGAAGTGTACGGCGATCCGCTTGTACACCCGCAAACCGAAGATTACTGGGGCCACGTGAACCCGATCGGGCCGCGCGGCTG
>CBIHPQ010000195.1:0-12277 GCA_966211825.1 uncultured Dyadobacter sp.
GTTAATTCGATTTTCAGAACTTCGGTATTGTTAAAAAACGACTGCGCCAGTCCGACGCGTTGCCGGTAACCTTTTGAAAGCTGCCCGATCTTCTTGCGTCGCTCCGGTTCCAGCCCGCACATCGCGATCACTTCATCCACGCGTGACTTCAATGCAGCGCCGCCCATTCCGTAGAGTTTTCCGGAGAAAATCAGGAACTCCGTCACGTACATGTCCAGGTATAGCGGGTTATGCTCGGGCAGGTAGCCGATCGCCCTGCGCGCAGGCATGGGCTGCTGTATCACATCGAAATCCGAAACCTTCGCCAGGCCTTCGGTAGGTTTGAGGTAGCCCGTCAGGATTTTCATCGTCGTAGATTTGCCGGCCCCGTTAGGACCCAGAAAGCCTACTATTTCGCCTTTTTTAAGGGTAAATGAAATCCCGTCAACCGCGCGCTGCGTTCCGTAAACCTTCGTCAGATTGGTGACTTCGATCATGCTTTAATTTTGAATGACTAATGATTGAATGATTGAATGAGTGAATGAGTGAATGACCGAATATTGAACTATACCCTGACCTCGTGACTATTCCTGAACACTCCTGACCACTCTTGACCACTCTTGACCACTCTTGACCACTCTTGACCCAATGACCATTCCTGACCTTTTTTACACTTTCAGGAACAATTTATTTCTGTAAAGTAAATACATAAACGCCCATTGTACGGCGATAAATGCAATTACTTCACCCACTGCCTCTACGCCGTGCGGGAAATAGCTAAGCAATCCGCCGAACAGTGCGCGGGCTGTGTAGCCGAAATCGATGAAGCGGCCTACCATGTAAATGATAATCGAATTCATGCCTATTACAACAAAAAACAGCGTCCATTTGCGGTAATTGAGCACGTCCACGAGCCAGTAGAACAATGCGAGCAGCAATGTGCTGAACCCGCCTGCGCAGAGTACGAACGAGCTTGTCCAGAGGTTTTTATTGATAGGAAAAAAATAATCCCAAACCAGGCAGACCAGCAAGCTGATGATTCCTGCAAAAACGAGGTAGATGACTTTGCTTTTCTGAGAAAGAACTTCGCCGCTGGTACGGAGCAGTTCGCCGGCAAAAATGCCCATTAGCCCCGTTGCGATGGCTGGGATGGTCGAAACCAGCCCCTCGGGATCGTGGATGGTGAGGTGCAGGCGGCCAGGGATGATCATTTTGTCGATGTAGCTGGCAGGGTTGCAATCGATGGTCATCATACCTGCCCCGCAGCCGGGTACCGGATAGAACATCATGAAGAGATAGTAACCGATCAGCAGTCCGCCAAACCAGATCCACCGTGCGCGGTAACCGAAATAGAGGTAAATGATCTGCGCAAACATGCCCGCAAGCCCGATCCGCGCGAGCACGCTCGGGTAGCGCATCTGCGACCATTCGGTTTCGAAAAGGCCGTTGTTATAAATGATACCTAAAATGACAAGGATAATGCCGCGCTGGATCACCTTGCGGATCAGCTGCGAGGGCGGTACTCCTTTTTCGAGCCTGCTGCCGAGCGAGAAGGGCGTCGAAACACCGGCCATGAAGAGAAATGTTGGGAAAATAAGGTCGTAGGCACGGAAACCGTTCCAATCGGGGTGGGTAAACTGGTGGGCCAGGAATATCGCCCACGACCAGCCGGTCACTTTGGCGAGGATGTGGAAAATCTCTTCGCCTCCCGAAATCCAGAACATATCAAAACCACGCAACGTATCCAGGGACAATAACCTTTGTGAAGGAGCACTATCTTTCATCTGATAAAACAGGGTGTAGGAGAATAAAATTTGGGAAATAGAATGCAGTTTGAAATAAAACCAATAGCAACTACTGTAAAGATTGCAAAAAATACTATCCGTGCTTTCGTGCAAAACTATATTTATTTGAATAAGACTATAAGTCTTGCGGATAATGAAAAAGTGGGGAGATATATAATGGTGTGCCGAAAGACCGTTATAAGCATCGAATTTTTAACCCATCATCACCCCATGAAAAAAATCCTGATGCTGTTCTTCGCCCTCGGCCTGTTGCTGGGAGGCCTGGCTTCTTCCGATTCATTCGGCCAGTCGCGCCGCCGCGACGATGCATTTCAGAGTGACGATCCTGCCACCAACAGCAAGCTCAACAACCGGCGGCTGGAAAAGAACATGGATAAGTACGCCGATCAGCTTCAACTCAGTAAGCGGCAGCAGAAGCAGCTCAAAAAGATCGACCGGCGTTATGCAAGAATGGAAAGGAAAATGAAACGTCGCGGCGATAACAAGCGGAGCGACCGCAAACGCCTGGCCGAAGAAAAGCGGCTGGAAGTAATCGAGGTGCTGACACCAGACCAGCAACAGACGCTGGAAGCATTGTCGAAAAAGGGAAGGTTTAGCTTTGATCAGTTGTTTGGAAGATAGCCTTTCGAAATCGCTGAACCATAATTATTCAGGATTCAAATCCAAAATAATTATGATTTTTTTGGATTTGAATCCTGAAATATAGGCATTCGTGCTGTTCACGGTTCCGGCTTTTTCGGGCAATGTACGGAACGAGATCAAAAAAGGACGGAAGATCGAAACGATGTGGGTGCCGCCCCGTTACTTCAACCGCTCCAACCAACCCTCAATCGTCGGCCCCGAAAGATCGAATAGCAGGCCTGGCAGAATGCCGATGAGGATTGTGAGAATCACTAACGGTACGAGCATGAGCTTTTCGCGACGGGTGAGGTCGGTCAGGACTTGCGTCGTGCCGTTTTTGTACCAGAATGAGGCGAAAAACATGCGTTGGTAGGTCCAGAGGAAATATCCCGCGGCCAGAACAATGCCGAGCGTGGATATTGCCGGGATCCAGACGGGCAACGCGTCGGACTGGAATGCACCCATAAGCGTGAACAACTCGCCAACAAAACCTGAGAAGCCCGGAAGCCCCAAAGAGGCGAAGAATGCGATACCGGTAACGACCGTGTATTGCGGCATGACGGTGATCAGGCCGCGGTAATGGTCGATGCGGCGGTCGTGGGTGCGGTCGTACAGGACGCCGGTGAGCAGGAAGAGCATTGCCGATAATATTCCGTGGCTAACCATTTGATAAATGGCACCATTGAAACCTTCGGGTGTGAACGCAGCAATACCGAGCAGCACGAAACCCATGTGCGAGACCGACGAGTAGGCGATCATCTTTTTGAGGTCGCTTTGACCCAATGCATTGAAACCGCCGTAGACGATAGAGATCATCCCCAACACGCCCAGCGGAATGGCGCTGTACAAAGCTTCGGCAGGGAAGAAGCCGTCGACGATCCGGATGAAGCCGTAACCCCCGATTTTCAGCAAAATACCTGCTAGCACGACCGAAATAGGTGTAGGCGCTTCCACGTGCGCGTCGGGCAGCCACGTATGCACGGGCACGACGGGCAGTTTAACGGCGAAACCGATAAACAGGAACCAGAATGCCAGTAGTCGTACCGGAATGTCGGCAATAACGAACTCGGAAGCTGCGCTCAGAATGGAGCCGGGAATGTAATTGCCGGCATCCGCGAGGTAGGTGAAACGGAATGTGTGGATCAACTGCTCGGGGGCAATTTTACCATCGAAAAGCCATTGCTGGATCTGCGGGATCATGTCGGGATGAACCGCATCCTCGGGGCCGATCAGGCCCACCATACGAGCGGTTTCCACGGGGTCGATCACGGACAGGTACAGGCCGATCATCACGATCAGGATCAGCAATGAGCCGAGGAATGTATAAATGAAAAATTTCAAAGCCGCATATTCGCGCCGCGGACCGCCCCAGAGGCCGATGAGGAAATACATCGGCAGAAGCATGAATTCGAAGAACAGGTAAAACAAAAAGAAATCCTGCGCCAGAAAACAGCCCATGACACTGCCGCTCAGCAGCAGGTATAGTGCAAAGTATGCTCTGGATTTGTGATTGACATTCCATGAACTTACCACACCTACCAAAAGCACCACCACAGCCAGCAATACGAGTGGAAAACTAATGCCGTCCACCGCCAATGCATAATCGATAGACACAACGCCCAGCGAGCCGATGGGTAAGGTGATCCAGTCCCTTACTTCGGAAAGTTGCAGCGCGGCGTCCTGGCTGTTGAATGAGAGGTAGGAGGTGGCCGTCACAAGCACTTCGAGCAGCAAGGCAATCAGTGCAATGAGGCGGAAATTATCCTGGCGGTCGACCGGCCAGAATGCGATGGCCGCGGCACCCAGTAATGGTATGGCAATTAAGAAGGTGAGTATATGATCAATCATCAAGCTTTAATTTAACCGACTCTGCTGCATCAAATCGCAACCAGCCACAATATCAATAAAAAGACGCCCATTACGGCCACAATGTAATACGATTGTATTCGGCCGCCCTGCATGTTACGCGCAGCCTGGCCGGCCGAGCGGATCGAGAAAACGGTGAGGTGTACGGCACCGTCGACAAAGATCCTGTCGAACCAGGCAATGAGATGTCCGGCCACCAGGCTGCCTTTGCCTACCAGATCGACGAGGGCATCGACAATATTTTTTTCGAAGAGTTTGAGGTACTTCGTAATAAAATCGAAGGGAATAATGAAGTAATGTTCGTTGGAATAACCGCGCAGCCAGGCAAATGGGCTTTGGGCAGGCTCTCCGGCCGGAATCGGGTCGTTCACGTTGAACGGATTTGCGGCCCCGGTTTCCCGGTAGGCCAGGAAAATCGAAACGAATGTAACGGCACTTGCCACAAACGGTACCCACGCCAGATGTTCGCCATGCCCCTGTCCGATCCAATGGAGAAACCAGCCCGCTGCATCGAACGGATTAAACGAAAACCAGAAAAACAGCGATAACGCAGCAAGTAATGCCATTGGTAACCACATGGCCACCGGCGATTCGTGCGGATGCACAGCTGCCGGGAATCTTTTTTCTCCAAAAAATACCAGCCAAACCTGGCGTGTCATATAAAATGCCGTTAATCCGGCCGATAAGATGATCAGTACCGGGAATAAGTAGCCTAACGCCCCAAATTCCGCAGCCCAGAGGAAGCCTTCGGTGATAATAGCGTCTTTGGAAAGAAATCCCGAAAAGAAAGGAAGCCCAGATAATGCAGCCGCACAAACCGAGAAGCATATGAATGTGATCGGCAATGCTTTGCGCAAGCTGCCCATCGTGCGCATATCCTGCGGGTCGAAGCCTGCCTGATCCTCGTGCGGCGTCACCGCGTGGATTACCGAACCTGCCGAAAGAAAAAGGCCGGCTTTGAAGAATGCATGCGTCGCCAGGTGGAACAATGCAGTTTGCCAGCTTCCGAAGCCTACCGCCATCACCATGAGGCCGAGCTGCGACATCGTGGAATAAGCCAGCACCTTTTTGATATCCCAACCCTTTAATGCTTTTACGGCCCCGGTAACCATCGTAATGGCTCCGATTACGAGGATAATCATTCGGGCGTCGAACGTAAGCAGGAAGGAAATTCTTGCTAAAAGAAAAATACCCGCCGCAACCATGGTCGCAGCGTGGATCAATGCGGAAACGGGCGTGGGACCTTCCATAGCATCCGGCAACCAGCCCGACAGCGGAAACTGCGCCGATTTACCCACACAACCCCCGAAAAGGCAAATGCCGATGGCCGTCAGAATACCCGGGTGGATGGTTCCGATTTCAACTGAAAGCACTTCAAAGTCCGTAGAACCGATATAGTAGAAGAGCATTAAAATACCCGTCAGAAAGGCGGCGTCACCGATGCGGTTGAGCACAAATGCCTTCTGTGCTGCCCAGACAGGTCTTTTTTTAGTATACCAAAAACCAATCAGCAGGTAGGACGACAGCCCCACAAGCTCCCAGAAAATGTACATCACCAGCAGGTTGCCGGCAAGCACAATCCCGAGCATCGAAAAAAGGAAGAGCTGAATGAATGCAAAATAACGGTTCACATTGCGGTCGTCGTGCATGTAGGCGGTCGAGTACAGCTGCACGAGCAATGCCACAAAATGCACGATGGCGAGCATCATGACCGAAAGTGTATCGAACCGAAGTGAGAGTTCTATACCGTGACTGCCGATCGTAAGCCATTCAAAATGAAGCGTATGCACTGCGCCCGCATCGGTATGCAAGAAGCTGATAACCAACCCCGCAGTGGTAGTCAGTGTCCCGATCCATCCTGCAAATTTATTTAGACTTTTTCCACCCAGCCACAGCAACAAAAAGCAGGAAAACGGCAAGCCCAACAGCAGATAAGCAGGCAAATGGAATGCAGTATCGGGCATAAGGTGGGAATTCGATTAATTTCGGCAAATATCCTGAATTCGCGGCCGAATTCAAACAATGCTAGATGTCTTTCTCAATATCGTCGATCTTCACCGAGCCGTGGACAATCTCCAGAAGTTCGCGCAGGTCGTACGTAGAGCGGTTATACGTATTGCCGAGCACGATGATCACCGCGTCGTCTTCCGGGCACACCCATAACATGGTATTGTACCCTTTCCACCAGCCGCCATGGTAGATAAACCGGGGTGTATGGTCTTCTTTGATGTGCATCCGGAAGCCGTAGCCATAATTGCGGATGCCGTCGCGCTCGAAGCTGCGGGGTTTGAATGCCTCATTGAGCAGGTTCTTTTCGATGATCAGGCCCTTGGTAAGGCCGTTATAGAACCGGTAAATATCCAGAGTCGTCGAATAAAGGCCTTTATCGCCGACTACCTCATCATAATAATCCTTTTCCAGTTTGCGGCCGTATTGGTGACCGTCCGTCCGGTTTTTTGTCGCTGCGATGGTCGTATCCGTGACCAGGTAGGTGTTTTGCATGCCCAGCGGCGTGAAAATCTGGCTGTTCAGGTAGTTACCAAACGAATCGCCGGTTACCTTTTCGACGATTGCGGCGAGGACGCAGTAATTGGTATTGCAATAGTTGAACGACCGACCCGGGCGGTTGTAGGGCTGCGGGGTAGGGACGACTTTGGCATACCAGTCAAGGATATCGAGGTTGTCGGGGTATTTTCTGCCGTGGCGGACGCTGTCGTTGAATGAGTAAATGTAGTTGGGAAGCCCGCTCCGATGGCTGAGCAGCATATCTACCTTCACGCCGTGGTACGGAAAATCAGGGAAAAAGCGCTGTACCGAGTCATCGAGCGCCACGCGGCCCTCCTGGATCAGTTTCAAAACTGCAACGGCGGTAAATGGCTTGGACAGCGACGCCAGCTGAAAACGGGAGTCGGCTGTGAGCGTGTCCTTCGCCCTCATATGCGCAAACCCGAAGGAATTTTGGTAAAGTATTTTGCCTTTCTGGACCACCAGCACATTGCCGTTGAAGCCAGCCCTCCGTTTTCGATTGAATATCTCTTCGATTTTGGCGATTTTCTCCGCCATTTTGGCATCAGGATTCGTCACCGGGACGGGATCGAGGTTTTTGTTCGATTTGCCGGTCACGGCCACGTCCGGGGAGTCGCGGTTGTTTTTTCTGACTAATCCCCAGGAAATCAACAAAATAATCAGGACAGCAGCTGCCGTCCACCACACTTTCGGCTGCACTTTTTTCAACATAGGCTTTTGGCCTTTAATAATTCAGAACGTTGCTATGCTTAACGACCTGCCGCAAGCATTTTTTACACTTTACCAATACAAATTAAGCGCAGAAAGGCTTATGGAACTAGTACTTTCAGATGTTCTTTTCGACCATTCTTTACATATGTTACAAAATAAATGCCTGGGCCGAGTGGATTGCGGGGAAGCAGCCGGATTTGTCCGTCAGCCGTTTTTTCCTCGCAAAACGGCACCGGAACGCCCGCTGCGGTGTGCAATGTAAGAGACAGGCCGGGGGCATTTTCCGCAAGCCTGTTTTCGCTACGAATGCGAATGCTTCCGTCCCACGCGGGGTTTGGGGCGATCACGATCGCTCCCACCGGGCCGGTGTTAAGGATAGATACCGGTTTGGAAACCGTGAAGCTGCCGTCTTTGTCGAAGAGTTTTAACCTGTAATAATTATTGCCCGCCGCTGGATCATTGTCCATAAAGGAATAGGAGGTCTGCCCCGTAGTTTCTCCCGAAGCTGCGACGGTTCCAACGATCGTAAATGTCTTCATATCACTACTTCGCTCGATCACAAACTCCTTCGAATTTTTCTCCCAACCTGTCGCCCAGTTCAGTAGGATCCGCCCGTTTTCCGAATGACCTTTGAAATAGACCACATCTACGGGCAATATGATCGCCAGCACATCGCCATTTACGGATATTTCATCAAACCATAATGTGCCATAAATATCGACAGAGTTGTAACCATAGATCCTGACGGAAAAGGTGTTACTGGAAAGCGCATTATAGCTCACAGGGACATTGTAGCTGTTGAATATCCCGTTGTTACTGACCACAAATGCATTCAGATCGGCCGCGAAACCGTCCATACTCGTTCGTACTTTGATATTGTTCGGGCCGTTGGGCGAGCGGCGGAGGCGGAAGGAAATGGAGGTAATGTTGTATTTAAATGAATTGGCCGTAAATGTGAACTCCATGTAGCGCGAGGCTGAAAATGCTACCGGCCAAGGCCTGATAATGTAGCCCACCACCACGGCCCCGCCGCCACCGCTGTAAACGGTGGGTAGCGTAAATGTGTTGGCGCCACCGGCCAGAACGGCGTCGGAAGGTGTAAAATTGGCATGGTCCGAAGCGCCCGCCTGGGTGTAATCCATCGTCCATTTGACGTGGAACGGCTCCTGCGCCTGGGCATTAAAAGCAAAAAGCAGTACCGCGGCCGTGACCACAATACTGCTTTGGAAAGATGGACTGTTCCTTTTCATGTGCGTGTTGTTTAAAGTAAAACTTACACTATCTGCTTTACTCTTTACGTAAAGCCATGAAAAAGGTAACAGCGTGTAGAATTAAAATTCTGCGCTTTTTGGATAACGCGGGAATGGGATCACGTCGCGGATGTTGCCCATGCCGGTTACGAACTGCACGAGGCGCTCGAAGCCGAGCCCGAAGCCTGAATGCGGCGCGGTACCGAACTTGCGGGTTTCGAGGTACCACCACAGGTTTTCAGGGTCGATACCGATTTCTTTCACGCGGCCGAGCAGTTTTTCGTAGTTCTCCTCACGCTGACTGCCGCCGATGATCTCGCCGATACCGGGGAACAACACGTCCATCGCGCGCACCGTTTTGCCATCCTCGTCGAGTTTCATGTAGAATGACTTGATCTCGCGGGGATAGTTGGTGAGAATTACCGGTTTTTTGAAATGCTTTTCTACCAGGTAACGCTCGTGCTCGCTCGACAAATCGATGCCCCAGCCCGTCACCGGGAATTGGAATTTGCCTTCTTTTTGTGGCTTCGATTTCAAAAGGATCTCGATGGCTTCGGTGTATGTCAAACGTTCGAACGGATTATCGACGACAAATGCCAGTTTTTCCAGCAATGGCAGCGAGCGCTCGTTTTGCGGTTTGTTCTTTTCTTCTTCCGTCAGGCGGTTTTGGAGGAAATTGAGGTCGTCCTTGCAGTTGATCAATGCATAAGTGATCACTTTTTTGACAAAATCCTCTGCCAGGTCCATATTGTCTTTCAATTCGAAAAACGCCATTTCCGGCTCGATCATCCAGAATTCCGCGAGGTGGCGGGTGGTGTTGGAGTTTTCTGCACGGAATGTCGGCCCGAAAGTATAGATCTTCGAAAGCGCCATCGCGCCAAGTTCGCCTTCCAGCTGGCCCGAAACGGTGAGGTTAGCCTCGCGGCCGAAAAAATCTTCTTTATAATTGATCGCACCTTCCTCGGTACGTGGCGGGTTGTTGAGGTCTAACGTCGTCACGCGGAACATTTCGCCCGCACCTTCGGCGTCGGAAGCTGTGATAACCGGTGTATGCAGGTAGAAAAAGCCGTTGTCATTGAAATACTGATGCACCGCGAACGCCAATGCGTGGCGGATACGCAGGATCGCGCTGAAAGTGTTCGTACGCGGCCGCAGGTGGGCGATCTCGCGCAGGAATTCGAGCGAATGCTTTTTGGGTTGGAGTGGATATTCCTCAGGATCAGCCGTTCCGTACACTTCGATCTCGGTGATTTTTACCTCCACCGTTTGTCCCGAACCCAGCGACGGGATCAGCAGACCAGTTACTTTAAGGCACGACCCGGTGGTTACTGTCAACAGCAATTCGGCGGAAAACTGACCGGGTTCAGCCACCGCCTGGATATTATGTATGGTCGATCCGTCATTCAACGCAATGAAAATCGCGTTTTTGCTTTCTCTTTTTGTTCTTACCCAGCCCTTTACGACAACCGATTGGTTTTCAGGCGCAGTTTGTAAAATTTCTTTGATTTGCAACGGTCCCATTTTTCAATTCAATCTTTAAAATGTCAGCCGGGAAATGCCCGGTTTTTTACGAATGAGGCGCAAAATTACAAATTCAGGCTCGAAAACCTATTGTGGGCACGCAACTTACTTTTCTGTGGAACCCAATCATTGTACAGTCTGGTTTTCAGGTTAATTTTGCGCGCATCATCTGATTAAAGACCTGTTGTTTTGAATAATCGAATTGCCATCCTATTATCGGTCGTTTTCCACCCGCTGATACTCACGACATACCTGTTTGCATTGCTATTTATGCTCTCGCCCGACCTCGTGGGCGTTAGCGCATTCGAATTGCCTGCGTTGGGAAGCCTGCTGCTTTTGCTTTGCCTTAATACATTCATTGCGCCGGCGATCATGATGTTCTATTTCAAAAAAATGGGCATGATCACCTCGTTTTACGTCGAAGATGCCGCCGAGCGCCGCATTCCTTACCTGGCTTGTGTGATCATTTACAGCCTTGCGACCTATCTTTTCGGCTGGCAGCTGCAACCGATCGGCGAACTCGCGCCCCAGATCTCCGTCATTCTCGCCAGCGTGACATTATCGCTCGCACTGATCGCGATGGTCAGTAATTTCTGGAAAATCAGCGCGCATGCGACAGGCATCGGCGGCACGATCGGAATGCTTTCCGGCCTGATGATCCGTTTCGACGAAAGCGCCTTGCTATTGCCACTATTGCTGACGATCCTTGTCGGCGGCTGGCTCATGAGCGCACGCCTGCAACTGAATGCGCACACGCCGCCGCAAATCGTTGCCGGTGTTTTTTGTGGACTTTTAGTCAGTAGCGGCACGGTTTATTTCTTCTTTTGATACAAAACACTTCACGGCATGTATCAAAACCTGATTTTCGAAAACCGCGACGGCGTCGCCCGCATCACGCTCAACCGCCCGGATGTCTTTCACGCATTAAGTCCAGCGCTCATCGCCGAGATCAGAAAAGCCGTCCAAACAGCGGCAGACGACGATACTGTCCGTGTCGTGCTGCTCACCGCCACGGGAGAGAAGGCATTCTGTTCCGGCGCCGACCTGAAAGAAGCGACAACTTCGGGCATGAGTGCCGGCGAAATACTCAGGGACTATTACGAACCTATGATCACCGCCATTCGCGACATTCCGAAACCGGTAGTATGCCGCATGAATGGCCTGGCCGTTGGTGCCGGTTGCTCATTGGTGTTGGCCTGTGACATGGTAATAGCTGCCGAAGACACTTATCTCAGCCTCGCATTTGTCCAGATCGGCCTGATGCCTGATGCCGGTGCGACGTTTTTCCTGCCCCGGCTCATCGGGCTTGCCCGCAGTTTCGAGCTGGCCTCTACCGGGCGGCGTATACCGGCTGCCGAGGCGCAGCAAATAGGCCTCATCACGAAAGTCGTGGCCCGCGAAACGCTCGATGAAGAAACCGAACAAATCATATCCTATTACCGTCACGCCCCGACGCTGGCCATCGGCGCTATGAAGCATGCATTTAACCAATCGATGCATTCGAACCTGCCGCAGATGCTGGAAAACGAGCGGGAAAGTCAGGAAATGCTGTTTGGTACGGCGGATTTGCGGGATGGAATCTCTGCATTTCTGGAAAAAAGAAAGCCTGATTTTCAGGGGAAATAGCTGTTTTAGGCAAAATTTTTACTAAATTTCTTTGCCGGAATTTGCGACTGCGAAATCCAGTCCCTACATTTGCAGTCCAATTCGGAAACGGTTGCGTAGCTCAATTGGATAGAGCACCTGACTACGGATCAGGAGGTTTGGGGTTCGAATCCCTACGTGACCACGGATAAGGCGCCTTTCGCAAGATTGGCGCTTTTTTGTTTCCATTGGATTGACTACGGATCAGGAGGTTTGGGCCGGGCCGCCGGGCGGTTCGAATCCCTACGTGACCACGAATAAGGCGCCTTTCGCAAGATTGGCGCTTTTTTGTTTCCGTCGGATTGACTACGGATCAGGAGGTTTGGGCCGGGCCGCCGGGCGGTTCGAATCCCT
>CBIHPQ010000196.1:0-12232 GCA_966211825.1 uncultured Dyadobacter sp.
GGAAGCATCTTTAAGCACTTCGAGGGAGGCAATGTCATTCGGGTTAATGGAATTTCCGTCCACACCAATCACCCCGTCCACAACGTAGAGCGGGTCGATATTGGAGTTGATGGAGCCGATACCACGGACGCGTACCTTAGCCGCGGCACCGGGCGCATTGCTGTTCACGCTCACTTCCACACCCGCAATTTTACCTTGCAGGGCCTGGGAAACGTTCGGTACCGGCTTGTCAACCAGTTGCTCGCCTTTGATGGTGGCCACGGCGCCGGTAAGGTCCGACTTGCGGACAGTACCATAACCGATCACAACCACCTCCGACAATGCCTTCGCATCGGTTGCCAGGTTTACGTCGATCACGGACTGGCTGCCTACGGTGATTTCCTGGCTGTTAAAGCCTACGAAACTGAATACGAGTACGCTGGATTCATTCGGGACGGTGATTTCGTAATTTCCGGAAGCGTCTGTGGAAGTTCCGGTACCGGTTCCTTTGATGAGGATATTCACGCCGGGAAGCGGGGAGGAGTCTTTGGAATCCAGCACTTTACCGGTAACCTTCTTGTCGGCGGCAAAATTACGGGCGCTGGCGTTCGGGCACAGCGAGATCAGGAGCAAAAGGTTTAGCAGGACTATTTTCATAATCCCTCCCGACCGGGCTGCGGGCGGTTGTACATCACTTTTCATGTAGAAATTAGTTAGTGTTTTATCAAGCGTTTTGTTTTAGCAATTACGTGGAGGGTTGTCCATGAGGGCCGGACAGGGGAGCGGATATTGTTCATGATAAAAAAAAGATTTAGTGATAATTTCTGGTTTTAGTCAACTCCGAACACGGCAAAGCCATCGCCATTGGCGTAATGCCGGCGCTATTTGCAGTTCTTTTTAGGTGAGGGGGATATTAATATTTTTAAAAAATATAGTCCAAAAAAGGACTGTGCAGATTTAAATGGGGTTAAAATGGCCTTAAATTAGAATTAAAATGCACTTTGGTCCGGGTGTCTGAGGCGCTGTTGCTATTTTTGAGGAAAGGAAACAATATCGAACCAACACAAACTCAAAGGCATGGACAATACCCGTCGTAAATTTATTGCAAGCTCGGTTACATTGGCGGCAGGCGCCGCCGCGTCGGTAGCGGCCCCACTCGCTCCACAAAAGAGCAAGTACCCAATGGTTCACCACGTATTTTTCTGGCTCAAAAACCCCGGTTCGGTAGCGGATCGCGACCGCATTATCGAAGGATTGAAAACATTGCGGAAGATCGAGGCGATCAAGGAACTGCGCATCGGTGTAGTGGCGAGCACTGAAAAACGCGATGTGGTGGACAACAGCTGGGCCGTATCCGAACTGATGTTTTTCGAAGACCTTGCGGGTCAGGCCAGCTATCAGGACCACCCGATCCACCAGCAATTCATCAAGGATTGCGGCCACCTGTGGGGCAAAGTGGTCGTGTACGACGCGATCGACGTTTAGGCGGGCGCAATGCATATTTTTGGATAATGCAAAAGAGGCGATGCGGTCGCCTCTTTTGCATTTAAAAAAAGGCGGTACAAGGCATTTAAATTCTCCTATACTGGCGGAAAAGTCGTATTTTAAGGGTTGTGTAAGAGGAGCTTCCGGAGAATTTGCCCGCCCTTAAAGTTTAGCTACAAATGAGAGGAAGTAGGTCCATCAGGTTTCCTGTTTTTGTAGGTTTTGCTAATCAGGTGAAAACAGCTGGCCTTGTTGTAAGCTTATTCTTTTTGTTGTGCGAACTTGCGTTTGCCCAGCCGGGTGCGGCCCAACCGAATGCGGCCCAACCTTATGTTGCGTGGGTGAAGCATTATGGCCCGGAAGATGGGCTGGCTCACCGGGAGGTAAATGCCATTTTTCAGGACCGGGCGGGGTTTATTTGGTTCGGTACCCGGTTTGGTCTCAGCCGTTTTGACGGGAAAACCTTTACAAACTTTACAAAAGACCGCAGCGGGCTGGCATTCGATGACATCCAATCCATTGCGCAGGATGCCGACGGGATGCTGTGGCTCATGGGGCCTTTCGGCGAGTCGCGGATCTCGCTGTTCAATCCGCTGACGGGTAAGACCACTTCATTTGAAGAGAAATTTGGCAAAAAGAACATTGTCGATTACCTGAATTTCCCGCGGCGGCTGGTCGGCAGTCCCAACGGTACCATATTTTACGCCAGTTTCCACGGAGCGGTATTGTCTTCCTATCACCCCAAATCGGGCCTGCGGCATGTGCGGCTTACCCGTTTCCAGCAACTGACGATCCGCCAGGCAACGATCCGCAACACCGTCTGGGCCGTCGCCGATGGCCAGAATATCTTCGAACTGACCGCGGAAGGGCGAATTGTCCGCGAGTTCAGGCATCCCGAAAATCTGATAAGCTATTGCCTGGGGCAGCGTAATGCGGGTACGGAGTTTTGTTATCTGACAAATGATCTGTCCGGGAACCTGGTTACAACTTACAGGATAGATGAGTCGGGTAACCGGCACGAGCTTCCGCGCACGCAGCAACCCTTTTTGACGCAGCAGCTATTTCCGGTTTGTTATGCATTTGACAAAACAGGTACGATATGGGACGGGAAGCGCCTACGGAATGCAACAGGAGCCGTGCTGCTGGATATTACCGATCAGCTATCGGGTGAAGCGGTGGTTAACCGGAGTTTTTTGTCGGATCAAAACGGCTCGATGTGGCTGGGGACGAGTTTTGGGGTGTACGAGGTGAAGGTGGTGCCTAACTATTTTCGCAGGTTGTTTTACAATGCTGCTTACACAGGCGAGAAAACGGCTGCAATTCGTGGGATCGCTGTTTTTGGGGATACGGTCTACGCAAGCCTGGAAAAATTCGGGCTCTACTCGTCCGATGCGAAAGGGGAATCTGTTAAAAAACTGCTGAGCGATCCGCAGTTTCCGCCGACGGTGGCGCTTGTGGATCATCCGCCAGGACGGATCATGGTCGGTTTGGGAAGTCAGTTGATCGATTACGACCGAAAAAACGGCGCACAGGCCGCATTTAAGCTGCCTAATAACACGACCATCTGGACGGCCCATCCGCTCGGCGGCGACCGTTGGCTGATCGGCGGGCGCCTGGGATTATGGTGGGGCGATTCAAAAACCGGCGAAGTAACATCATTTACACAGTACAATCAGTTTCCGGAACTCGGGCAATCGCACGTGCTGCATATTGCGCCGGACCGGCTGGGAACATTCTGGATTTGCTCTGGCACCGGGTTGTACACGGTGGACCCCGCAAAAGGCATTACTGCCCGTTATTGGAGTGGCGGCAAAGGCCGCTTTCATTTGCCGGCAGATCTTTATGAGCATTTTTATCACGATAAGAACGGTATTTACTGGCTGGGAACTGCCAATGCCGGCATGATACGCTGGGACAGGGTACGGAATCGATACCGTCAGTTCCGGCGCTCGGAAGGGCTTTCCAACGACAATATCCACGCGATCTATCCCGACCGGCGGGGCCGCCTCTGGTTGAGCAGCGACCACGGCATCATGCAGTTCGACCCTGCCCGCATGACCACCCGGACGTACTTCACACCCAATGGCATTACCCATGACGAATTCAACCGTACCGCGCATTTTCAGGACAAAACGGGCCGGATCTATTTCGGCGGCCTGAACGGGATCACGTCGTTTGATCCCCGGGATTTTGAAAGCGAAAAGCCGCCCGCTGCCTTGCATATGCGCCTGGTTTCGTTTCGCCAGTTCGACAACTCGCTTGGCCAGCTGAAAGACAAAACGGAGGAGATTGCCCAAACGCAGAAGATCATTGTCAGGCCAGGAGAACATACGTCGCTGCTGGAATTTGCCATGCTGAATTTTACGGATGCCGAGAAGAACGTTTATGCTTATCAGTTACAAGGACTGGACAATGCGTGGACACAGCAGACAGAACCATCGCTGAGATTGGGGAACCTGCCCTATGGTCATTACAAACTACTGATTAAGGGGCAGGCGGCCAATGGGCAATGGTCGGCTAATGTGCTGGCTTTCAACGTCGAGGTACGGAGGCCTTTTTATCTGCAGGCCTGGTTTCTGGTGCTGGCAGGGCTGTTGCTGGTCGCCGGAATATGGGGTTGGTTGAAATGGCGGATCTGGAACCATCAGCAGGAACAGTTGCGGCTTGAAGCGGAGATCAGGAACGCCACTGCCCGCATAGAGCAGGATAAGAAGGTTATCGAGCGCCAGGCGCGGTCGCTGCATGAGCTCAATGAGGCGAAATCCCGCTTTTTTGCCAATATCTCCCACGAGTTCCGCACACCGCTGACGGTCATTCTCGGCATGACTTCCGAACTGAAACGCTACGAACCTGAGGAGATGGTGAAGCGGGCGCGACGCGCTGCCGAGCTGATCGAGCGGAGCGGGAGCAACCTGCTCCGGCTGATCAACCAGATCCTGGACCTTTCGAGGCTGGAAGCGGGCGCAATGCCGTGGCAGCCCATCCGGTCCGATCTCGTCCGGTTCGCGCGCTATGTGGCCGAGTCTTTCGACACCATGGCGGCGGGCAAAGACATTCAAATGCATTTTCTTTCCGATGAGGCGTTTCTGGAAGCCGATTTTGATAGAGATAAATTGCAGGATATCCTGTCGAACCTGCTCACTAATGCGATCAAGTTTACCCCGGCCGGCGGGCAGGTACACCTGCTGCTGACGGTTAACGGGGCCGACGATCCGTTCAGGGACGGGGAATATTATGAGGCCGTCGCGCCTGTGCCTCAGCCGGACGGCGAGTGGATATCGGTTCGTATACGCAACACCGGGGCCGGTATCGAGGCCGACAAGCTGCCCCTGATCTTTGACCGTTTCTTCCAGGTGTCCGGCCAGCCAGCCACTGAAACAGGAGGGACGGGCATTGGCCTCGCCCTCGTGCGCGAGCTGGTTTCCCTGATGCAGGGAGGATTGGGGGTTCGAAGCGTGCCGGGCGAGGGGGCAGAGTTTATCGTACGGTTGCGCCGGACCCGCCGGGCGCCATTTGTTCTGCTGCCGCAACCTGAGGCTGTTTCCATAAGCCCCGATATGCCGGAGCTTAACGGCGTTGCGGTTGAGGCAGGGGAGGAGAAGCCGGTTCTTTTGCTGGTGGAAGACAATGAAGACGTGGCTGCCTATATTGTTTCCTCCATCAATACGCATTACCAGGTAATCAGGGCTGATAATGGGCAGACCGGCATTGATCTGGCCCTGGAAAGCATTCCCGATCTGATTTTGACGGATGTAATGATGCCGTTGAAAGACGGTTATGAGCTGTGCGATACATTGAAGAACAGCCCGGCCACAAGTCACATCCCCATCGTCATGCTGACGGCCCGGGCTGGTATGAGCGACCGGATCAGCGGGCTCCGGCGCGGTGCCGATGCGTACCTGACCAAGCCATTTCAGCGGGAGGAGTTGGAGGTGGTGCTCAACAACCTGCTCCAATCGCGTCGCAGGCTCCGGGCATATTATAGCCAGCATTGGGTAAGTGACAACGAGTCGGGGACTGCCTCGGTGGAAGAAAACGAGTCTCTGGAAAACCAATTCCTGCAAAAGCTGCGGTCGGCGCTGGAAGCGCAATGGTGCGACGGGGCCGCGTCGATGGAAGCTATTTACCACGAAATGGGTATGAGCCGCTCTTCGCTCCACCGGAAAATGATCGCCCTCACGGGTATGTCCGTCACCCGCTACGACCGCGCGCTGCGACTCACGCAGGCCCGCTGCCTGCTCGCGACCACGCCTATGAATATTTCCGAGGTAGCCTATGCCGTGGGATTTGAGGACCCAAAGTATTTCAGCAGGCTGTTTTCTGATGAATTTGCGCTTTCTCCGTCCGAATTCCGGCGGATGAAACACTAGTCCACCTTTCTGGGCGCATTCTCCACCTGCTTCGGCGGGGACTTCGATAGTTTTGTTGCAGGCATTTCAAAATCTCCTTCCCTTTTTCACACTGCCACGCTTGCCACCTAAACGTCCCCGAACAAAATGACAAACACTCAGACTTCCGAACCTTCGCCCGACAGTATTCTTCAAATCGGAACGGGCTTCTGGCCTTCCAAAGTGCTATTAACCGCCGTCGACTTCGACTTATTTACCCTGCTCGCTCAAAATCAGCCGCAGACAGCGCCCCAGTTGAAGCAAAGGCTGAACCTGCAATGCACCGACCGGAATATGTACGATTTTCTGGATACGCTCGCTGGCTTCGGCTTTTTGAACCGTGAAGGAATCCTGGACACCGCTACCTATTCCAATGGACGCGATACCGAGATTTTTCTGGACGAGAAAAAGCCAACCTATGTAGGCGGGCTGCTGAAAATGCTGAACAAACGCCTATATGGTTTCTGGGGTAGCCTCGAAGAAGGCCTTAAAACCGGAAGGCCTCAAAATGAAGCGAAGCAAGGCGAGAATTTGTTCGATGCAATCTATAAATCGCCCCAGCAGCTCGAAGAGTTCATGAATGCCATGAGCGGGATCCAGGTAGGCGCATTTATGGCTTTTGCCCAGAAATTTGATTTCTCAAAATACAAAACACTGACCGACGCCGGCGGTTGCGGCGGATTGCTGTCCACCATTGTTGCCAGACACCAGCCGCACATGTCCTGCGTAAGTATGGACCTTCCCGGCGTGACCGCGATAGCCGAAAAAGCCATCGCGAAATCGGGCGTGTCCGATCGTGTCAAGGCAGTTTCGGGGGATTTTTTCAATGATGCATTTCCGCAGGCCGATATCGTGGTGATGGGCAACATTCTTCACGACTGGGATGAACAGCAAAAACTCAGCCTGATGAAAAGCGCCTATGACGCGCTGCCGGAAGGAGGGGCATTCGTCGCTATCGAGAATGTTATCGACGACAACAGAAAAGATAATGTATTCGGCCTGTTGATGAGCCTGAACATGCTCATCGAAACCGGTACCGGCTTTGACTATACCTTACCCGACTTCAATCAGTGGGCCCGGCAGGTGGGATTCAGTTCCACCTCGCTGTTGCCACTGGTGGGGCCGACCAGTGCTGCTATTGCGATCAAATAAATTAACCCAATTATAAAGAAGAGATGGAAAAGATAGCGCCCGATGTCTACAACAGGATAGACAATGACCTATACAACGCAGAGGGCGACCTCTGGTGGAACCCCGAAAATGTTTTACATATCCTGAAAACATCCGTGAATCCCTGGCGGGTAGGCTTCGCCAATGAGGTTTTTGATAAGCTGAATTTTAATCCAAAAGGCAAAAAAGCCCTCGAAGTAGGCAGCGGCGGAGGAATCCTAACCGAAGAAATTTGCAGAATGGGCTTCGCTACAACGGGCATCGAGCCGGCGGACGAGTCGATCCGGACGGCTGCAAATCATGCCAAAGCAATGGGCCTCGACATTACCTACGACAAAGGTACCGGCGAGCGGCTCCCATATCCCGACGCCTCTTTCGATTGCGTGTTCTGTTGCGACGTTTTGGAGCACGTCGCCGATCTGCCCAAAGTGATTTCAGAGATTTCGAGGGTGCTCAAACCCCATGGCATTTTCCTTTACGATACACTCAACAGGACGTTTATCAGCAAGCTCGTGGCCATCAAAATCTGGCAGGAGTGGAAAAGATGGGCATTCATGCCGCCTAATCTGCACGTATGGGAAATGTTTATCAAGCCGGAAGAGATCAGGTCGCTTTTAGCAAAAAACGGCTTCGACTGGAAAGAACACCGCGGCTCCGAACCGAATGTGTCCATTATTAAAATGCTCAGCTATCTCAGAAAGCGCACCAAAGGTGAATGGACGTTTGTGGAGCTCGGGCAGCATTTCAAACTGGTCGAGAGCGACGATATGAACATTCTATACGCCGGTTATGCATTAAAGAAATAGGAATAGCGCCGGCCGTTCCGGAATTAGGCACCCCGCAGACTTCTGGTTTGCAGGGTGCCATTTACATTATACCACCGGGTCCCAGCCTTTCGCGTACTCGCGTGACCATAATTTTTCGGCTTCTTTATCCCCGATGATATGCCCGTTTTTCGGGTCGATTTTCAGGTCTCGGCCCACGCGCCAGGCGATGTTTCCGAGCTGCATGGCGACTACGCTCTTGAAGCCCAGCTCGACGTCGCAATTGGGTTTGCGGTTGTTGCGGATCGCGTCCAGGAAATCGGCTACGTGTAGGTTATCCATCCCCAGGCTCGGGCTGGCGAGGTTACGCCCTTGCATTCCAGCCTCTTCGGTAGGGGAGTTTACTTCTTTGATAAGCTTGCCATCGAGGTCGTACACTTTATAGCTGTCACCGCCGGTGTCGAGGCTGCCGTTTTCGCCATAGAAAATAATCCCGCGATCCTGGCCTTCGATCTTGCGGCCATTAGAGCTTCTTGATTCCCAGATCAGTGAAATGCGGCCGGGGTAATCCATGGCAATCACCTGCGTGTCGGGCGTTTCCCAGTCGTCTTTGAACTCGTACCGGCCGCCTACCGAGGTCACGCGTGTGGGAAAGTCGACGCCCAGCCCCCAGCGCGCCACATCCACCTCGTGCGTGCCGTTGTTGAGGGCTTCGCCGGTGCCCCAATGCCAGAACCAGTGCCAGTCGTAGTGGATGAGGCCTTCCTTATAAGGCATCCGCGGTGCGGGGCCCTGCCAGAGTTCGTAGTCGAGCCATGACGGAACGGTGCCGGGTTTCAGGAAAGTCGCCTTTCTTTTATTGGTATACCATGTTTTGGCTAAATAGACGCGACCGATAATGACCTGGTGCAGCTGCTTGATCCCCTCCGTAAGCACGGGCGCCGACCTGCGCTGCGCACCCATTTGCACTACGCGCTTGTACTTGCGCGCTGCCTCGATCGCCAGCTCGCCCTCGCGCGGGTTGTGACTTAACGGCTTTTCTACATACACGTGCTTGCCCGCCTGGCAGCCCATGATTGTCAGCGGGGCATGCCAATGGTCGGGAGTGGCAATGTAAATGGCGTCTATGGATTTGTCTTCGAGCACCTTCCGGCAGTCTTTTTCCGATTTGGGCCTGGCGGTTTGTTTGGCTTCCATCACGGCCTCAATGGCCTTCGGGATCGCCCGCTCGTCGACATCGCAAACGGTGCCTACTTCTGCGTTTTTCTGGCCTGCGAAGGTCCCGCTCATGCTCTTGCCCCGGCTGTTGACCCCGATGGTGGCTACCCGGATGAGGTCGTTGGCGCCAATAATGCGTTTATAGCTCTTTGCGCTGAACCCCAGCGCCGTCCCGCCGATGGCGACGCCGAGCGAACCTGCCGCAGTGGTTTTCAAAAATTCACGTCTGTTAGCCATGACTTGTAATGCTTTGATTTTAGTGTTTTCGGTCTTATTAATTTACTAAGCACGGGAGTGCAGGGATATACCTTCCGGCTATCCGCAAATTCGGGGATTATGGCGTCTTCGGGGTTACTCACAAAAAAAACAGCAGCGAACAGAAGTTCGCTACCGTTTAAGAATCACCTGTTTACATATTTTTCAACTCCGCGGCTGATTGAGGGCCGCCGGCGAGGCTGCTATGGTACCAGTACTTTCTTGGTCAATGCGCCTGCATTCATGCGCTGAAGAGAGAGAAAGTACAGTCCCGATGACAGGTTGTCTTTGGGTTTCAAAACAAATTCATTTCCAGCCCTGCTCATCGAAAACCGGATAGACCTTCCCGACAAATCATACAGGTTAATGCCGGAAGCTTCTTCATTTTTCAGCAGGAATTTGATTTCCCGGTTAGATGCCGGATTGCCCAGCAGCTCGAATGCGACGCTGGTAGCCCCGTTGTCGATCCCGATCACCCGCGAATGCTCGAAGCTGCCGTCCAGGTCGACGATCCGAAGCCGGTAATAGTTCGTTGCCTGCAAGGGGCGTGTGTCCACAAACAGGTACTGCTGGGTTTGCGACGAGTTACCTTTCACTTCCACCCGGCCAATCTGAACGAATTCGCGGGCATCCGCGCTTCTTTCCACATCGAAATAACGACTACCCATTTCTTCGGTGGTTGTCCATGAGAGGCTGATGGCATTGTCGAGTAATGTTCCATTGAAGCGCGCCAATGTGACGGGTAATATCGTGTTATTTCCTCTGAGCAGACATTGCACAGGCGGCGTTTCCTTGTCATTGGACTGCGTAGCCCATACGTCGGCCAGAATTTCGGGAAGCTCGGAGCAGGCGCCCGGCACAGTAAGCTGGATGTTATCGATCACAATCCTGAACATCCCGCCGCCCAGATCGGTTTCGCTCACGGTGAGCCCGGCGAAGATCGGGGTTACCGTGTTATCTGGGGAATAGTCCGGCAGCAATGTCACCGGTGACTCGGTGCTGAGCGCAATCGTTGCCAGTGTATTTACAAGCTCATCTTTGGTCGGGCCATTTTTGTAATCTGGTGTGGGGTAGCTGGTAGCCAGCCAAAAGTGGACGTAGGCGAATTTGTTTCCTTTGTTTTTATCCAGTGTGAAGGAGTACTTTAAATTGACGGTGCAATTTTCACCTGAGGCCGAAACACTGTTTAATTCAATCAGGTCATCAGTCAGAGTGCACGAGTCAGCCAGCGCGATAGAGGCTGATAAACTCACCATAATAATCAATGCTAAGGAGAAACGTGTTTTCATAATACAGGAAGTTTAGTAATGTGTTTGCTTAACATTAATATACATTCTATATCTTGAAATAATTAAATAAATGATACGAATCTTATCTAGTTTTACTAAAATACCTAATAGTGGTTTGCATTGTAAAAATACATTTGTATGTGTGTAAAGTACTATCTCAATCGTGTAGAACTATATAGGTTAATGACTACCATACAAACGTATTTTGTTGATTTTAAATAGTTTGTATCGAATATGGCTGCATTTGCTTGTTCGCGCGCCAACCGGTCAAATGTTTTCATACTTGTATTAATATAAATTCGACTACTGAAATTTGACGGAGATGCTGTATTTGAAAAGTACAATTTTAGTACAATTGCATATCTTGATGCAGTACCATTTAAGGATGGGGTGGGAATAGGGACGGGCGAGACCGTGATTCCGGGAAGAGGAGGAACAGGTTGCCGGGTTTCCTGATGAAGTATACCCCGCTGATTAATAAAAAAAATGCGCAGCTGGCTAAATCCGGTAGTAATAAATCCAGAAAATGATGTTTAGTTTGAAGAATGGACGCAGCAGGCACAGCAGCGATAGCAGGATGTCCATGATGCAGGTATCGTTTTAAAGAAAAGCGGCACGAAGCCCTATTTCATGTAATATCATGTTTCTAAGCAAGATCAAATCCCAAGAGTCAGGAGTGGTGCTTTACGGTATCACGCCTCCCAAGGCCGACACCACTGTTGAACGCGTTGCCGAGATCGCCCAAAAGACAATTGAACGGTTGTCTGCCTTGGATATTGACGCACTGGTCGTGTATGATGTACAGGACGAATCAGCCCGTACACAGGAAGAGAGGCCATTCCCATTCCTGAATTCGCTGGATCCGCTGGTTTTTGCGTCGGAGTACCTGGGTACATTGAATGTCCCGAAGATTATTTATCGCCCGGCCGGCAAGTTTTCCGCTACGGAGCTCTCCGAATGGCTGGAACAGCTGCACAATCAGCAGTTCTATCCCGTGTTTGTGGGCGTCCCTGCACCCGATTTTCCTGTAAAAACGAGCCTTCCCGAAGCGTACCGGATCTGGCGAAAGCATGAAGAAACTTCCGTAATTGGTGCCGTGACCATTCCCGAACGCCATAAGGTGCTGCAAGACGAGGATGTGCGGATACTGGACAAGATGGAGTGCGGGGTGTCTTACTTTATCTCACAATGTGTTTTCAATCTCGAATACGCCAAGCAGGTTGTCGAAGACCTGACGCTGCGGTGTGACCGTCAGAAAGTAGCCCCGCCGACCATTATTTTCACGATCACGGCTTGCGGGTCCGAGAAGACGTTGCATTTCATGGACTGGCTGGGTATTAATGTGCCGGAGGAGTTGAAAGAAGAGCTCAGGAAGTCGGAGGATATTCTTGAAAAATCGGTGAATATATGCCTTAACATTGCTTCCGAGCTGACTACTTTCTGCATGGAGCGCGCCATTCCCTTCGGTTTCAATATAGAAAGCGTGGCTATCCGCAAGGCCGAAATCGAAGCTTCTATTTTCATGGCGAGCCAGATCAGCCAAATGCTGACAGAAAAGGGCGTTAGAAAGCCGGCCACGAGTGCGGCGGGTATAGATACGGGTGTAGCATAATGGCCCCCGCAACGATTGCGGAGGAAATGACTACGACTTCAATCTGACCGATACGCTTGTCAAGACCTTCTT
>CBIHPQ010000197.1:0-12063 GCA_966211825.1 uncultured Dyadobacter sp.
TACCTCTGGCGCGTACCGCTCGGCGAGTTTCCCGAACTGACCAAAAAAGGCGTCCCGATCACCGGTACGGAAAACTACGGCGGCCCTATCGTCACCGCAGGTGGTTTAGTGTTCATCGCAGGCACCAAAGACGAGAAAATCCGCGCGTTCGACCGCAAAACCGGCAAGACGGTTTGGGAATACCAATTACCCGCCGGCGGTTTCGCGACACCGGCCACCTATATGGTCAATGGAAAGCAATATGTAGTAATAGCCGCAGGCGGAGCCAAAAACGGCCACAAACCCGGCGGAAAATACATCGCATTCGCACTGCCGTAATGCTTTTTAATCAAACAATCATCAAAAAACAATCACTGACTATTCCTGACCAAACCTGACAACCCCTGACCAAAACCTGACAACCCCTGACCAAACTTGACAATCTCTGAAGAAACCTGACAACCCCTGACCAAAACCTGACCATCCCATTAACCATCATTCCTAATCCAAAAAACACTGATGAAAAACAATACTTCCGGGTTCGCCCAAAATCGCCGTGACGCTTTAAAAATGTTGGGAGCCGGCTCTGCTGCAAGTTTGCTGGGCGTGCTCGGCGCGGCGGATAGCGCACATGCGAGAGAACATTACACGCGACCCGCCTATGCAAAGGGCATGGCGCCGGTGAAAATCAAAAGCGTGAAAGCCATTGCCACGGCGCCCCAGGGCTCGAACCTCATCGTCGTAAAAGTGGAAACGACTGAACCCGGGCTCTACGGGCTCGGCTGCGCCACTTTCACGCAGCGTGCCTTCGCGGTGGTGACGGCGATCGATACTTACCTGAATGAGTTTTGCGTAGGGAAGGACGTCGATAATATCGAAGACATGTGGCATTCGACCTATGTGAGTTCTTACTGGCGCAATGGTCCGGTGCTGAACAACGCATTGAGCGGCCTGGACGAGGCTTTGTGGGACATTAAGGGCAAGCGCGCGGGTATGCCGGTATACCAGTTGCTGGGCGGTAAGGCCCGTTTCGCGATCCCGTGCTACACCCATGCCAACGGCAACACGCCCGAGGCCGTCGCCGACGATGTCCAGCGCATTATGGACCGGGGTTTCAAATACATCCGCATCCAGCAGGGCGGCTACGGGGCTGTGGGGGCGACGGAGCAGAAGCCGGATTTCAAGGCGGCCGGATTCGGCGGGGCCACCGACAATTATATGAATGAAAGGGCCTATTTAAAATCGGTACCCAAGCTTTTCGAAGCGGTGCGTAAGCGCTGCGGCGAGGAGATCGAGCTCCTGCACGACATCCACGAGCGGGTGCAGCCGATGGACGCCATCAATATGATCAAAGCTTTGGAGGATTACCGGCCGTTCTTCATTGAAGATCCTTTTTCCCCTGAAAACATGGGCTGGTTCCGCCAATTGCGGCAAAGCACGACGGTACCGATCGCGATGGGCGAGCTGTTCAATAATGTGAACGAGGTCCGCGACCCGATGGCCAACCAGTGGTTCGACTACATCCGTTGCCACGTCTCGCAAATCGGCGGCATTACCCCGGCTATGAAAGTAGCGAGGCTGGGCGAGTGGTTTAATATCAAAACGGCCTGGCACGGCCCGGGTGACGTTTCGCCTGTGGGGCACGCGGCGCATGCGCACGTCGATCTGGCGGTTTGGAACTTCGGTATCCAGGAAGCGGTGAGTTTCAATGACAAGACGCAGGCGATTTTCAAAGGCTGCCCGACGATGAAGGACGGGTACATGTCGGTGAACGAAGTGCCGGGCCTGGGCGTGGATATCGACGAAAAAGAAGCGGCAAAGTACCCCATCACCAGCAAATCCAACTGGCAGGTTCGTAAATTTGACGGTACGAGCATCCGGCCGTAGGGATGTAACACTCTTTCAATGAAGCGTCAGTCAGTTTTTAAAATTATCGCTGCTTTACTGCCCTTTCTGGTACTACTCGTGCTGGAAGGGGCATTGCGGTTGTTTGGCTACGGCCACGATTTAAGCGTTTTTACGCAAGATCCTGCCCGGAAAAGCTATCTGGTACTGAACCAGCACGCTTCAAAGCGCTATTTTGCCAACCAGAAAAATGCGACCTACGGCAATGCAGAGCCATTTACTGCGAAAAAGGCGCCAGGCAGATTCCGTATTTTCGTACTGGGTGAATCGACGACCATCGGCTATCCCTACATGAACAATGGCTCGTTCCACCGCTGGCTGCAATACAGGCTTTTGCAAACCTATCCCGGACGTGATTTTGAGATAATTAACCTTTCTTTAACCGCTGTCAACTCTTTTACCGTACTAGACTTTGGCAAAGCCCTGCTCGAATATGAACCGGATGCCGTGCTGGTGTATACGGGTCACAATGAATATTACGGCGCCATGGGTGTCGCCGCCACAAAAGGTATCGGGCATAGCCGAATATTGGCCAGGTTGCTGATGAACCTGCGCGGTTTGAGGCTTACCCAACTGATTGCTTCGGCAACCGACAGCATTACCGGCATGATTTCCGGCGAGAAGGTCGACTTGCGCGAGAACCTCATGAAACGCATGGCCGCCGACCAGCAGATCGCATTCGGTTCGGAGGAATACCAGGCCGGGCTCGATCAGTTCAGGGCGAATATGGATGAACTGGCGGCGCTGACGAGCGCCAGGGGCGTGCCGTTGCTGATCAGTAACCTGGTTAGCAATGAAAAGGATCTGAAACCCTTTATCAGCATTCCGGATCAGCAGGGGAAGTCTGCCGAGGTGCATTACCGGGCGGGCATTCAATTATACCAGCAAGCAGATTATAAAAGGGCCCGGAAGGAGTTTATACAAGCCAAAGAGCTGGATGCATTGCGTTTCCGGGCGCCCGAGGCATTGAACCACATCATTAACGACATCGCGCACGCACACAAGGGCGTGACGCTCGTGGATACCCGCGACCTTTTTGAAAAGCATTCTGCGGGCGGCATTCCGGGTAAGGAAACCTTGCTGGAACATGTTCATCCCAATTTGCAGGGTTATGCATTGCTTTCGGAGGCATTTTATCAATCCCTGAAAAAAACAGGGCTACTACCGGCATCAGCGGGTGAAATGTCTTTGGATTTATTGAAAAAACAAATGCCCATCACGCTCGTCGATTCGCTGAAAGGGGAATACGAAATGATGATCCTGAAAGAAGGGTGGCCGTTCAACATCCCGATGCCGGCGGAGGAAAAGCGTGAAAAAACGGAAGAGGAAAAGCTGGCGGGCGCATTGGTTGTCAAACAGATTTCCTGGCGCGATGCCATGGCGCGGCTGCAACAGCATTATGCCGCTGCAAAAGATACCGCTCAAATGCTCCGGGTGGCCGAAGCGCTGGCACTGGACGATCCGTTGAATGCGGTGTATTTCGATAATGCGGGAAAACTGAGTATTGCGCTTGGCTTGAACGATCAGGCCGTCAATTACCTTTCGAAAGCATTCAGAATGGAGAATAGTTTCGAACGCGCCCGGATGCTTTTTGTCATGCTCCTGAAAATGGAAAGACCTGTGGAAGCATTACCGTATGTGGCTTATGCTGCGGCTAACAATACCTCCAGATATAATTTGAATGCGTTGCATGCATTCGTGCAGCAGCAGGCCGATGCGAAAAAGAGATAGCCGGTGCAAATCTCATGATTTGTACTCACTATTCGCAGGCCTCCGGCCGGTCCGAATTGCATAGCTGACTGCGTTACGGACCGGCCGGAGGCCTGCGAATAAGGCGTGCGAAGGCAGACCTTCGCACCATCCATGCCACTTACATTAACGTAGGGTGCTGAAAAACGACACCGTACCATCCGTTTTGACCATCAACACATCCGCTTCTTTGCCTTTGGAAACGGTTACGAAATAATGGTCGGCATCGTCGAACTGAGTGCCGTAGAGGAGCATGTTGGTGTCGTTGTTTTCATTGTCTTTGTATTCCACTACCGCACCTACCGCGTAGTCTTTAAATTGTTTCCGGATCTCTTTTTGCGCTTTGGCAGGGACGTCGGCGAATTTTTTGTTGGCGGTTGTGCCTACGAGGATAAAATGGTTGTCGTAGAAGGCAGTCTGTTTCTGGCCGTCTTTGGTAAATGTAGCCTCGTCGAATTGTGGCCCTCTTGCCCATTGCACGTCGTTAACCTGACCGAAATCGGCGTAGAAGCTGTCTTTGGAACGGGAGCTTACCTCGTTGCGGGCTTCGGCATGTTTTTCGGCGCGGTGTTCTTTTTTGATGTCCTTGGCGAGTGTTTGTGCCTGTGCTCCGGTGATGGCCAATGCGGCGATGATAGCGGATGTGATGAAAGTTTTCATTGTGATGTATGTTTTTGGTGATTGATCGTTTGAATGATCCAAAACTAGCCTGTGCGCCCAACCTGGGAAACAGTGCGTAGCCAGACGGGCACTAGCGATCGGTGAAAAGGGTGAAAGTGTCTTTGTAATTTCTTTTCGCTACATTGGTTTTTTGCATTCCGCCAACCTAACCGGACCGTTAAATATGAATTGCCTGGTGATCGACGACAACATCATTGCCCGCACCACTTTGAAGCAGCTTGTGAAGCAGGATAAGGAGCTGGTACTCGTCGGCGAGTGCGATAATGCAATGGATGCTTACCGGAAGATCATGGACGAACAGGTGGACCTGCTGTTGCTTGACATTGAAATGGAGGGCATGACGGGCATCGAGCTGGTCAGAAGTTTGAGTAGTAAAAACCCTGTCATCATCTTTACCACCTCTAAAAAGGAATACGCCGCCGAAGCATTCGAGCTGAATGTGGCCGACTATATTACCAAGCCGGTGACGCCCGCGAGGTTTTTGCAGGCCATTGAAAAGGCACGGGAAATTTTCAGGAGTAAAAAACAGGAAGTGAGAATGGAGGACGATAGTTTCCTGTTCATCAGGGATTCGAACATCGTTCGCCGGCTGAAAATCGGGGATATTTTGTATGCCGAGGCAATGGGGGATTACGTCAAACTGTACACCATTGACAAATTTTACTCGGTGCATACTTCGCTTAAAGAAGTCGAGGCCAAGCTTCCTGAATCGAAATTCCTCCGGGTACACCGTTCCTTCATTGTCCAGGTAGGCAAAATAGACACGATCGAAGGTGGCACGCTTATTATCAACAGGAAAATGGTGCCCGTCGCCGATACCTACCGCGCGGCATTGAACCGCCGGCTGAATGTGTTGTGATCTTGAAAAGCTGAATCCATGAGAGTCCGCACGCTCGTCATTTATATCGCCATTGGCTTTGTAGCCGCCGTCCTGGCACTGGTAGCGGTGCAGTATATGACGCGGCGCAATGTGGAAGAACTGATCAGCGCAAATGAAAACCTGCTCGACGAGTACCGCATGAGCAGCGGGCTCTCGCATCAGGCCGATAGTACCAGTCGGGCTGCGCTGGCGCGGAAAATGGATGTGGTAGACCAGAGCGGACAGCGGGTTTTACGTTGGAATCTGTATGTGAATGTGCTGGTGTTTTTCCTGCTTACGGCCGTTTTCGTGATCATCATCGCCCGCATGAAAAAACAGGCGGAGCTGATCGGCCGGCTCAATATCAGTGAAAAGAAACTGAAAGAGGCGGTGCTGGTCAAAGAGAACTTCCTGGCCAATATGAGCCACGAGATACGGACGCCCCTCAATGCGATTTTAGGATATACCAATTTACTCCAGAAGAAAAAGCTCGACGCGGACACCCGCCTGCATATCAGCACAGTACAGCAGTCCGGCGAAACGCTGCTGGCGATCGTGAACGACATTCTCGATTTATCCAAAATAGAATCCGGGATGATGCGCATCGAACACGTCCCGTTCGATCCCGAAGCGCTGGTGCATTCGGTAGTTACGATGTTTTACCATCGCTCGGCGGAAAAGCAAGTGCCCCTAATCGTGTCGTATGACCCGGCGATCCCCGAAACCATTAACGGTGACCCCACGCGGCTGACCCAGATCCTGACCAACCTCGTCAGCAATGCATTCAAATTCACGGAAAAAGGAGAAGTACATCTTCGCGTCGCGGCCGGTAGCGACGACGGCGACCGGATAAACCTGACATTCGAGGTAACGGATACCGGGATCGGCATTGAAAGCGACCGGCTGAATACAATTTTCGAACGGTTCCGGCAGGCGGAGTCGTCCACAACCCGGCAATTCGGTGGCACGGGCCTGGGCCTTTCCATCGTCCGCGATCTCGTGCATTTACAGGACGGGCAAATCGGGCTTACAAGCAAACCCGGTGCTGGCACATCCGTGAAAGTGACGATTCCGTACCGGGTTGCAGCCGTGAGCGAATCGCCGGTGACGGATGCTGTCGCCGAAAACCCGCATCTCCGGATGCCCGGCCTTCGTGTGCTCATTGCCGAAGACCATGTGATAAACCAGGGCCTTATGATGCGGCTGATGGAGGAGCGAGGGATCGCAAGCCGTGTCGCGGGTAATGGGCACGAAGTAATTGAATTGCTTCGCAATGAGCCGTTTGACCTCGTTTTTATGGATATTCAAATGCCTGGGATGGATGGTTACATGGCCACGCGCATCATGCGTGAGGAGCTGAAACTGACCATTCCCGTAATCGCCATGACGGCCCATGCCATGGAGGGGGAGAAGGAAAAATGCATCCGCCTCGGAATGGACGACCATATTGCCAAGCCGGTGAGAGAAAGTGAGCTGGATAGGATATTTGCCGCATACACAAAAGCCCGCACCAACGGTTCAGCGGCAAATGCATTCAAGGTAATCGACCTCAACTATATGAGGGAGGTCAGCAATGGCGACGCATTGTACGAAAAGCTGGTCACCGAGCAATTCCTGCACCTGATGCCCCGCGAACTGGAAGCATTGTCGACCGCAGCCGCAAAGCACGACTCTACCGAGATCCGCCGCATTGCCCACGGAATCAAAACGACCATTTCGATCATGGGATTGAATGCATTACTGGACGAGCAGCTGGACATCCTGGAAAATCAAAACACGGAGCTGGAAAACATGAGCGGTCACGTAGAGCAGATACTGGCCGTATGCAAGGAAGCGCTTGGAGAGGCAGGGGTTTTCTACCGGCAGTTTCAGAAGGATTAAGGAGATTCAGGAAATAATGTGGATGGAAATGCAACGTTTGGCGCAAAATATTTTGTCAAAGTAGTTGCATTGTTTTTTTGTGATATATTGTAACCCAATTTCTCCCTAATAGTCCTTTTATCTGTGTTTATGTCCAACAAGTACCTGTTCTCTTTGTTGCTGAGTCTATTATTTTTTGTGCCCGCATACAGTCAGATACGTCGTGAGAAAGGGTATTTTATTGATAATGAAGGAAAGCGAACGGAATGCTATATCCGTGATGCAGACTGGCCCAGTAACCCCACATCATTTAAATACAAATTGGTTTCCGAAGAGAAGTTCGGCGAGGCAAATGTAGAGGATGTCCGGGAGTTTGGTATGGAAAATGGCCCGGCTTACGTCCGTGCGCAGGTAAATGTAGACGAGTCGCCGGTTATCCTCCATCTTTTATCCTCCCAGCGCGCACCCGAGTGGGTTGAAAAAGTAATATTTTTGAAAATATTGGTTAGCGGACCTGCGATATTGTATGTGTACCGCTCGGCGGGGATCACGCAGTTTTATTACCAATTGAACGGTGGGCGCATAACCCCTTTGGTCTATAAACGCTATCTTAACGGGGACGGGAACGTCGTTTCTAATTTCGCCTTCCGTCAGGAATTGCTCAATAACTTGCAATGCGGGGACATTCCAGCGAGCAGGGTGGCCCGTCTGAATTACAGGGAAACGGATTTGGAACCGTACTTCAACCGCTATAATGCCTGTGTCAATCCAGGAGTTGAAACCCGTAGGAAAGTGGTTGGGCGTGAAACGTTTAACCTCAGGGTTACCCCTGGTGCCGAGCTGGTTATGATGAAAGCGGAAAGGTTTACGCGTTTCGGCGACGGGGCCAGGAAGCACAACACCGTTTCGGGCCGTCTCGGCCTTGAAGCGGAATACATCCTGCCTTTTAACAAGAACAAGTGGGGCCTACTGGCAGAACCATCACTTCAATACTATAAGATTCCTCTCACGGTCCTGGGACTTAAAATCAATGCAAACTATTGGTCCGTTGAGGTGCCGGTAGGTGTCCGCCATTATTTTTTCCTCCCCAATAACGCCCGGCTTTTTGTGAACGGTCAGGCGATATTCCATCTGGCGGGCTGGCAGTCGGCGGCCAGTCGTCGTGAGCGCGAAATGGAAATGCGTTCGAGAGGGGGTTTGGCATTGGGAGCTGGTATTTCGAAAGGAAGGTGGGGTGGCGAAATCCGATGTAGCTTGCCGCGCGATGGCTTTGCGTCCTATCTCAACATCGACGTGAAACATACCAAACTGTCGCTGATCCTTGGTTATAAGCTTTTAAGCAAATAGCCTTTTAAGCTGGTACTGCAATGATTTTGTTGTTACATGCCTGACGGCATTTCGCGAAATCGTGGATTCGAAATTTGTTACCAATAGCCTACGGCATTTCTCAGTTATCCGTGCAAGTACTAAATCGCGGAGCGATGTAATATTGGTAGTTAATTCAAATATTGGACGTTCAGAAATGCCGTCAGGCATGTAACAACAACTGAATAGCAAGCGACGACGTTCAGGTAAACGAACCCCAATCGAACGGCAACATTTCCAAAACCCGATGGTAGAACCGTCGGGAATTTGCGTTTTAATGCATATCATTTCCTGAATCCTGCATGAAGCCGCAACTCGCACAGGTACGTTGGTACCGGATTATCCCCGTTGTTTTTGTCACATACAGCCTCGCATACCTCGACAGGGCCAATTTCGGCTTTGCGGTAGCAGGCGGGATGGCCGATGACCTGCACATCGACCCCAACACTTCGACGCTGCTGAGTTCGCTCTTTTTTCTGGGTTACTTCTTTTTCCAGATTCCCGGCGCGCATTATGCGGCTACGCGCACGGCCAAGAAGCTGATATTTATTTCGTTGATCCTCTGGGGCGCACTGGCCGCGGCCACGGGGATGGTCAACAACGCTACGGCGCTGATTGTCATAAGGTTTATGCTCGGTGTCGTGGAAAGTGCGGTAATGCCTGCGATGCTGATCCTGCTGAGCCAATGGTTTACGAAAGAAGAGCGTTCGCGTGCGAATACGTTTCTGATATTAGGAAACCCGGTGACGGTGCTGTGGATGTCGGTATTGTCGGGCTACCTGATCGATTCAATGGGTTGGCGGTGGATGTTCATTATCCAGGGCGCACCGGGGATCGTTTGGGCGTTCATCTGGTGGAAACTCATCGACGAGCGGCCGATGAATGCGAAATGGCTGACCGAAGAGGAAAAGTTGGCGGTTGAAGAGAAACTGAAAGCCGAGCAGGCAGGTATTAAACCGGTTAAAAACTATGCGGAGGCATTCAAATCCACGAAAGTGATCCTGCTTTGCCTGCAATACCTGCTATGGAGCGTGGGCGTTTACGGCTTCGTCATGTGGCTGCCGTCGATCATCAAGGCAGCCCCGAACATGAATATGGTCACCACCGGCTGGCTGGCAGCGGTACCGTATGTGTTTGCCGTGATCGGAATGCTTTCAGCTTCTTATTTTTCAGATAAAACGGGTAACAGGAAGGTGTTCATCTGGCCGTTTCTGCTCATTGCGGCCGTGTGCCTGTATACGGCAGTGTGGATCGGTACCGACCATTTCTGGATCGCTTATGCATTGCTGGTGGTTGCCGGTGGTGCATTGTATACGCCTTACGGGCCGTTTTTCGCAGCGATTGCGGAAATATTGCCTAAGAATGTCATCGGCGGGGCCATCGGGCTGATCAATAGTCTGGGCGCGCTGGGCTCGTTTGCGGGCTCTTATCTGGTGGGTTATCTCAATAGCGAGACGGGCAATTTCAATGCCTCCTACACATTGATGGCTGTTGCGCTGGTGCTTGCCACGGCGATCACAATGGCCGTCATCCCGGCGCCGAACGTCGTGCAGCCGGTGGCGGAGGAAGTCTGAGTTTCGATTTTTGTGTAACGGGCGGTTAAGTTCAGCGGCTTTGGGTCTTTGTATGCTAGTACAATACTCTGCCAAACACTTAACCCAAAGTAAATGAGCAATTTTAGACTGCCGGGGTTTCCGGTTTGTGTTTTTCTGTTATTACTAACCCTCGTCTACGGACCCACCGTTGCCCAGAACAAAAGCCCGAATGCATTCACGCTCAAAGACGGCGACCGGGTTGTTTTCCTGGGAAACTCCATTTTTGAGAACGAATTCCAATATGGCTATCTGGAACTCGCCCTCACAACCCGCTTTGCCGACAAAGGCATTACCTTCCGTAATCTCGGCTGGACAGGCGACAACGTCTGGGGCGAGGCGCGCAGCACGTACACCAATCCGCCGACGCCTTACGAGCATTTGATGGAAGACATCACCAAAGCGGCTCCGACCGTCGTTTTCCTCGCATACGGAGGCGTAGAAGCGCAGGAGGGGCAAGCGGGAGTGGCGCATTTCCAGGATGGTTTGAATAAATTGATTGATAAGATAGAAGCATTAGGTTCTCAAACCGTGCTGCTTTCCACGATCCCGGTCGTTTCTTACGATACGGCTCAGCAAAAAGATTCCCGGAATGCGGATCTTGAATTGTATTCCAAAGCGATCTCCGATGTAGCTTCACAACGAGGCAAGCGCTTTGTTGATATTTATAACCCCGTACTCAACACGAGCAAGAAGGCCGATATTATTGAAAATACCGTGCATTTGAACGAAACGGGCTACTACTACCTGGCCGATGTGCTGGAAAAAGCGTTAGGCCTTTCCAATGAGCGGGAGACTTCGACGATTACCATCGGCAAGCCGGCACCATCTTCTTCCAATGTGAAAGTCCTGCCAAACGGTAAGGACGATAATGTGCTCGTACGGTTCGTAGCCGCTGATAAATTTCTGCCGTTGCCCTTTCCGCAAGCCAGCAGCTGGGTTGGTAACGATGCCAATGTGGTACGGATTATTGGTTTGAAAAAAGGTTATTACACCCTGAAAGCAGGCAATGAACAGGTCGTAACCGCTTCGGCGAAGGAGTGGGAGAAAGGTGTGGAGATCAAACAAGGGCCGCAGTTCGGCCAATCGGCGCGTATCCGGGAGATGATTATCCGGAAAAACGAGCTGCATTTTTTCCAGTACCGACCTTTGAACCAGACCTACATCATCGGTTTCCGTAAATATGAGCAGGGGCGCCATGTGCAAGGCCTCGAAGAACAGAACATCCTCATCAAATGGCTCGAAGGGCAAATTATCCTCAACAGCGAGCCGAAAGAGGTGGTGTATGAGCTGCGGAAGCTGGACTAGGATTTAAAACGAACAAAAATTCGGTCGGTCGCTAGCCGCATAAACCCAAAATAATAAAAAACTACTCTATGGAGCGTTGCTCCTTCCTATGATGCTGCTTACCTCCTCGACCGAGCCCGCACAGCATCCCTTTAACATCGACCCTGACGTTGAAAAGGAACTCAAATCCTTTAAACTGGCCGAGGGTTTCGAGGTAACGCTCTTCGCCTCCGACCCGATGGTCGCCAAGCCGATCCAGATGAACTGGGATACCGAAGGCCGCCTTTGGGTGGTGAGCAGCACGGTGTACCCGCATTTGAAGACCGGGGAATCGGCGAATGACAAGATATTTGTTCTGGAAGACACAGACGGTGACGGAAAAGCCGATAAATCGACGGTTTTCGCCGAAGGATTAATACAACCAACCGGAATCCTGCCGGGCGATGGCGGCTGCTACGTGGCCAACTCGACGGAAATCCTGCATTTCTCGGATACCGATGGCGACGGCAAAGCCGATAAAAAGCGCCGCATTCTGAGCGGTTTCGGAACGGGTGATACTCACCATTTGATCCACACTTTCCGCTGGGGGCCTGAGGGACGGATGTATTTCAACCAGTCGATCTACATTTACAGCCACGTGGAAACGCCTTTCGGTATCAAACGGCTCGAAGGTGGTGGTGTGTGGCAGCTTAATACGCGCAACCTGGATATGGACGTGTACGCACGCGGGCTTGTAAACCCGTGGGGCTTGCAATTCGACCGTTGGGGCCAGTCGTTTTTTACGGA
>CBIHPQ010000198.1:0-12055 GCA_966211825.1 uncultured Dyadobacter sp.
CGTGAATTTAATCGTGGTTTTTAAAAAACAGGTTAGCCGCGTTCATCGCACCGAATGAAGCTCCAGCGGCGATAATCTCGTTAGTTGGGCTCGAATCCTCCTTGATAAACGGCACAACCTCCTTGATCACATAATCGTTGAATGCCTGATGCCGCACGGCCTTATCATACCCGTGCATGTGCGGGTTCAGCCAGCTTTCTGCATTGATACTGTTAATGCAATATACTTTTACCTTTCCGGTATGGATATAGGGCTCGATACTGTCGATCAACCCATTCCTTTCGTATTCGAGGTAGTCGGATGCGGCCGTCGGAATAAGCAGGAGTGCGACTCCATAATGACCGTAAACGGCAATTTCCATCTCCTTGTTAAGCGCCGGACTAAACCATCCGGTTATATGGCGTTGCATTGTTTAATCATTTAAGTTACTGACTATTCAAATTCAGGCAGTTCAAACAAGGTTTATCAAAAGAACTCATAAACCGTTATCATGAACAGACTGCCAGTAACTGTTAATGATAACTTAATACAATACCCAGGTGTCTTTTCCACCACCACCCTGCGACGAGTTCACCACGAGCGACCCCTTACGCAATGCTACGCGGGTAAGTCCGCCCGGGATTACGCTGATATCGTCACCATATAATATGTAAGGCCGGAGATCGACGTGCCGCCCTTCGGCGTGCCCTTCGACCATACAAGGAACCCTTGATAGTGAAATCGTTGGTTGGGCAATATAATTCCGCGGATTGGCTTTTATTTTCTGACGGAAAAGTTCATGCTCTTCTTCGGTCGCCTTCGGACCGATGAGCATTCCGTAGCCGCCCGCTTCATTAGCTTCTTTTACAACCAGTTCTGAAATATTCTCAAGAACGTACTGCATATCCTCTTCTTCGCCGCAGATATAGGTCTGCACGTTCGGAATAATGGCCTCCTCGCCCAGGTAATACTTGATGATGCGCGGAACGTAGGCGTATACCACCTTATCGTCGGCCACACCCGTTCCCGGTGCATTGGCGAGGGCAACCCGTCCTTTTTTGTACACTTCGAATATGCCCGGTATACCTATCAGCGAATCGGGATTGAATGACTCCGAATCCATAAATGTGTCGTCGATGCGGCGGTAGATCACATCCACGATCTGCAAACCGTTGGTTGTCCGCATTTTTACGTAGCCATCAGAAACCACCAAATCGCGCGCATCGACCAGCTCAACGCCCATTTGCTGCGCCAGGTAGGAATGTTCGAAATAGGCCGAATTATAAATACCGGGCGTCAACACGGCCACCGTCGGGTTGGGACGGTCGGCCAGGTGTTGCAGCATTTGCAGCAGGCGCGTCGGGTAATCGGACACGGGCCTCACACCCGTGCGTGCGAGCACGTCGGGGAAGATCTGCTTCGACAACTCCCTGTTTTCCAGCATATAAGAAACACCCGAAGGGCAGCGCAGGTTATCTTCCAGCACCATGAATGTCCCGTCATCGCCTTTGATAAGGTCCGTTCCGGTAATGTGGCACCAGATACCCTTAGGCGGTTTCAGACCAATACAGGGTTTGAGAAAGCATTTGCTGGATTCGATCAGCTCGCGGGGAACCACGCCGTCATTTAATATATTCTGCTCGTTATAAACATCATCGATGAACATATTTAATGCCTTAATGCGCTGTTTCAGCCCTTTTTCCAGCCACTCCCACTCTGCATTCGACAGCACCCTCGGAATGATGTCGATCGGCATAATGCGTTCGGTACCTTCTCCTTCCGAATACACATTAAAAGTAATACCCATCGACAGCAGCGCACGTTCCGTAGCGAGTTGCCGGTTGGTAAGGTCTTCGTGTGTGAGGTTTTCAAATTTATTCTTTAAATGTTCATAGCCCGGACGGATTTCGCCCACCGGGGTAAACATCTCATCGAAGAAATTTTCTATTTGATAATTTGAAAATGAAAAATTCATACAATTCAAAATTTGAATAAGTCAATACCGATAGTTTACAGAACAATATATGGTCAATGTATGAATTACCAAAACAAATACCAACAGGCATCGCCGCCCTATTGCGTCTTTCACTTCCGGATAAAAGCGGGCACTGACTTAAAGCGCTGAGGGTGACAAGCTACGCAGGAGCAACCGTTTGCGCATTTCCTCCGTATTAAAATCGTGCCGCCAAACGTTATGGAATATTATTTACCCAATCAGTAAACAATGTTGCAAGTCAGTGCTGTTAGCATTTTCTTTGTAACCTGATCTAAATGTCGGTCTACCCCTACCGAACACGTTCCCTATGCAAAAGAGCCGGTTATCCATATTAGGACTGGTGTGCGGATTAATCATCAACGCCCAAGCCCAGCACTTGCCGGGCACGGCTATGAGCAACTTTGCCGGAACGAACGCATTGTACCATAACCCGGCATTTGTTGCCGACAGCCGTTACAGTGTATATGTAAACCTCGTCGGCACGCAGTTTTATACCGCCAACAACCACGTCAAATACGAAGCGCCCTACTCGTTCCTCAGCCTGCTCACGAACACAGTACCGGCCAAATACCATAATGAAAAAGGCATGCTGCTGTTCCCCCGCTCCTACCTGGGCGAAAAACTGAACGGTAACCAAAAATATCTCAATGCAGGCGGCGATACCCGTTTGCCGTCGATCATGTTCAACATGTTCAAGGGCCGGATCGGCGTCGGGGTTTCGTCACGGGTCCGTTATATCCTCAACACGACGCAGGTAACCGAGCCACTCGCACGCCTGATCAGCAAAACCACACAATTCAAGGATTTGCACGACCAGGTGTTTGAAAACCAGTCGGGACAGTTGCATTTGAACGGCCTTGGAGAAGTGGCACTAACACTCGGCGGCACCGTTTTCGACAATGAAACCGATTACCTCAAAGTAGGTTTTACCGTCAAAAGGCTCATCGGACTTTACAATGCGCACGCCATTATCGAGAATTCGTCCTACGACATTCAGCCCGACCCGAATTGGGAGAACAAACGGCAGTATATCAGCGTAAACGAAATCAATGTGCGCTATGCACTCACACGTGACGAGGGCTTCCAGAACGTCAAGCCATCGCCAGCATGGCTCTTCGGGGGCGCGCCTCCCGGAAGCGGCTGGGGTTTCGACCTCGGGGCGGTGTACGAGTACCGGCCCGACGTCCACAAGGCCACTTACCGCGAAAGAGGCGAACGCAAACGGGACGCATCGAAGAACAAATACCTGTACCGTATAGCCGTGTCGCTGACGGATATTGGTCGCGTGCATTTCAAAAACCCGGCCTACATTCTGCAACAGGAAACCCATACCGCCAACAAGGAATTCCGGTATGATACATTTCAGAAGTTGAAAGGCTCCGAGGGGATCTTCAATGCGATCAACTCCTCGCTGGATGGCGGCCAGCCCCTTGCACCGAACTTCAAATCGGTGCTGCCGATGGCATTCCAGGCAAGTGTGGATTATAATGTAAAACCCAATGTGTATGTAAATGGTCTCTGGGTACAAAACCTGATACCGCAGGGCGCATTTGGCATGAAGGCAGAATCGTACATCGGTGTTACGCCCCGCTATGAGCACAAATGGTACGAAATATCGGTTCCGCTATCGCTTATGAACCGTTACCGCACACCGGCCATCGGGATCGCAGGCCGCATTGGTCCGCTCTGGCTCGGCACCGACCATTTGACCGGGCTCCTGAACATCGGTAATCCAAAGGCATTCAACTTATATTTCGGTATTTCAGGCGGCTTATTCAGGAGACCGCCCGAGTCCCAGAACCAATGCTGGCCGCCGCAGGATTCGTGGCTTCGCCGCATTTTTTCTAAACGATAAATTTCGCTTCAACGTTAGAAAAGGTATGGTACGATTTTTCTGACCATTCCTAAAAAACAAATCCATGAGAGAAGTACAAAAGACCAGGGAAGAATGGCAGCAGGAGCTCACGGGCCAGCAATGCTTCGTTCTCTTCGAAAAGGGGACCGAAAGACCGTTTTCGCATCCTTATAATGACAACAAAGAAGAAGGCACCTACGTGTGCGCAGCGTGCGGGACGCCTCTTTTCAGCTCCGACACGAAATACGATTCGGGTTCGGGATGGCCGAGCTTTTTTATGCCGGTCGCGAAAGAAAATGTAGAAGAAATTGTTGACAAAACGCACGGCATGGTCCGTACCGAAGTGGTTTGCCGAACTTGCGGAGGACACCTGGGGCACGTTTTCAACGACGGCCCGAAACCTACCGGACTTCGTTACTGCATGAACGGGGCCGCATTGAAATTTCACAAAGCTGAATAGAATAATTTCAGAAAAAGCCGGATTGAATCATATCTATCCGGCTTTTCTTATCTTTGACACATTACGAACCAAAACGTTTGATGGAAGTTATCCGATCGTTTTTTACCACAATCAGAACCCTATTCCGGACTTTCCGGTCGCGGCTCGCCACACTCATCAACAGGATTGCTTATAAAATTACTTCGCTGGTAACCGGCAAACCGAAGGCCGACCAGCTGTTTTATACATACCGGCAGAACAAGAGGTCGGTGCGCGGATGGTGGGAAGACAAAGTGGATGTCAACTCAAGATATTACCGCCCGCTTGTAACGATCTGGAAAACCATTGTTTACGGTATCGTAGCGTTTGCGCTCTATATTTTTTGTGTTGAAACCAATTTCCTCTGGCTGATGGGCAGCATGCCCAGCGTGGAGGACCTGCAAAACCCTAAAGTCGCGCAATCGTCGGAGATATACACGGCAGACGGCATCATGATCGGGAAGTTTTACACCGAAAACAGGACGCCGGTACCCTACAAGCAAATTTCCCCTAATCTCGTCAAAGCCCTGATCGCTACGGAAGATGCCCGTTTTTACCGGCATTCAGGAATCGACTACAAAGCAATGGCCGGCGTCGCCTGGGGCATTGTCACCGGCGCTACCGATCGTGGGGGAGGTAGTACCATTACCCAGCAGCTCGCCAAAAAGCTGTTCAAAACCCGTAAATCGGGTGCGAGAGGGTTGCTTGGCTATGTGCCCGGCCTCAGTACATTGATTTACAAGACCAAAGAATGGCTCACGGCTATTAAACTGGAAAGGAATTTTACCAAAGAGGAAATCCTGACCATGTATTTCAACACGGTGGATTACGGAAACAACACGTATGGTATCAATACGGCTGCCAAATCCTATTTCAGCAAGTCGCCCGACAGCCTGAACGTGCAGGAATCCGCGGTACTGGTAGGTTTGCAGAAAGCGACCACGACCTACAACCCGATCCGCAACATGAAACGCTCGCTCGAACGCCGTAATGTGGTGATCGACCAGATGCGCCGCTATGGCTACCTGAGTGCCAAACAGGCCGATTCCATCAGCGCATTACCCATTGAGCTGAAAACCAAATTCGAAACCCCTTACGACGGCAATGCCAACTATTTCAAGAATGCAGTGGTTGATTTTGTAAAAAAATGGGGCGACGAAAACGGCTACGATCTTTATACCGACGGCTTGAAAATCTACACCACCATCGACTCGCGGATGCAGGAGGATGCGGAAGAAGCCATGACGCAGAAAATGAAGCAGTTGCAGCGCGTTTTCGAAGATCATTGGCGCAACCAGAACCCATGGCGCGATGAGGATGGCAACGAGATCACGGATTTCCTCCCGACCGTCGTAAAACGTACCAGCAAATACCGCTCGCTGGCCGCCAAATTCCCGAACAGTCCCGACAGCGTCACCTATTACCTTAATAAAAAGGACACGATGACCGTCTACGACTGGAAGAATAGCGGCGAAATGACGAAATATTGGAGCTCCATGGATTCGCTTGACTATTACAAACGTATCCTCCGCGCCGGTATGATGGCGATGAACCCGCAAACTGGCCAGATCAAGGCCTGGGTGGGCGGTCTGGATTACAATTATTTCAAATATGACGCCGTGAAGCAAGGCAAGCGCCAACCGGGCTCCACTTTCAAACCGTTTGTTTATACGACGGCTATCGACGACTCTTCCTTTAATATGACCCCTTGCGACGAGATCGTCGACAAGCCGTTTGAAAAAACTTATGAGGAAAACGGCGAAGAGAAAATCTGGAAACCGAGAAATGCGACGGGTAGCTACACTTACGCGCCGATGACGCTCCGCCGGGCATTGGCACAATCCATCAACTCGGTTACCGCAGAACTTACCGACCAGGTGGGCGCGGAGAATGTCGTCCGTTATGCGAAGAAAATGGGGATTACCACGCCATTGAAACCGGTACCGTCGATTGGCCTGGGGCCATTCGATGTATCGCTGTATGATATGGTGGCTGCCTATGGTGTTTTCGCGAACAATGGGACTTACACCCAGCCTATTCTCGTGACCAAGATCGAAGATAGTAACGGCAAAGTCATTGAAGAATTCCAGCCCGAGCACCGCCAGGCAATCAGCGAAGAATCGGCGTTCCTGATGCTGCAAATGCTGCGCGCGGGTGTGGAAGAAGGCGGCGGTACCTCCGGCAGCATCCGATGGAGATTTAATGTAACACCAAATGGCAACGAACTGGGGGGCAAAACCGGAACCACTTCCAACAACTCCGACGGCTGGTTCATGTGCGTAACGCGCGACCTCGTGGTAGGCGCATGGGTGGGCGGCGACGATCGCAGTATTCACTTCCGAACGACAAACCTGGGCGAAGGTGCCAAAACAGCATTGCCCATCGTGGGGGCCTTCCTGGAAAAGGTTTATAAAGACAAATCCATTGAGCCCGGCCCATTCCCGAAACCGAGCTTTAAAATATCCAAAACCTATAACTGCCCTACCCAATGGGCGGCGGCAGAGAGCGATTCGTTAAGCATTGAAGGCGACAGCACGCCGGCCAAACGGAACGAAGAAGACGACTTCCTGATCGGCCCTCCACCAATTCCGCTGGATACGGGGAAAAGGAATTAGAGTTCAGAGTTCAGGAGTTTAGAGTTTAAAAGTTCAGAGTTTTAAAGTTTAGAGTTTAAACTTTAAACTTTAAACTCTAAACTCTAAACTTTAAACTATCTACAATGTTCCAATCTTATGCACTTCCTTGTACTGAATCCGGTACAGGTTAGCATAAGCGCCATCTTTTTCAAGTAGTTGTTCGTGATTGCCTTCCTCCACGATCCTGCCCTTATCCACAACAATGATTTTGTCAGCTTCCTGAATAGTTGAGAGACGGTGAGCGATGACAATCGCCGTGCGGCCGTGCATTAGGTTCTCTATCGCGTGCTGGATCAGCTCCTCCGTTTCGCTGTCAACAGATGAGGTAGCCTCATCGAGCACTATGATTTTCGGCTCGTGCACCATGGCGCGCACGAAGGAAATAAGCTGCCGCTGCCCTACCGACAGCGTCGCGCCACGTTCCATTACATTATAGCTGTAACCGCCCGGCAAGCGCTCGATAAAGTCGTGCACACCCACCAGCTTGGCTGCCTCGACGATCTTTTCATGGGTAATGCTTGTGTTACCGAGTCGTATATTATTCTCAATGGTATCCGAGAAAAGAAAAACGTCCTGCAACACCACTCCGATGTTCCTTCTTAATGCATTCAACTCATAGTCATGCACTTCGACGCCATCTACGTAGATATTTCCTTTGTTAATATCATAAAAACGTGTGAGCAGATTGATGATCGACGATTTCCCGGCCCCGGTAGCGCCCACAAAGGCAATGGTCTCCCCTTCTTTCACACTAAAATTAATATCCCTCAACACATATTCTTCGTCATTATAGGCAAACCACACGTTCTTGAACTCCACATTACCTTTGATGGATTCGGGTGCAAACGTGCCTTCGTTGGAAGTGTATTCATCACTGTCCAGCAATTTCAGGATGCGGTCGGTGCTGACGATCCCCATTTGCAGCGTGTTGAAGCGGTCGGCGAGCTGACGGATCGGGCGGAAGAAGAGGTTGATAAACATGACAAATGCCGTAACCGTACCGAATGTAATTTCAGCACCCAAAATCTGCTTCGAACCATACCACACCACCAGACCGGTGCCCGCCGCGGCGATCACATCTGCCACCGGATAATAGATCGAGTAATAGAGGATCGACCGGATGTTCGCATTGCGGTGTACCTTGTTGATCTCCCGGAATTTTTTGAATTCAATATCCTCACTACTGAAAATCTGCACGATACCCATGCCGGTAATGTGCTCCTGCACGAATGCATTGAGATTGGAAACCGCCGCGCGTACCTCGTTGAACGAGTCCTTGATCTTTTCCTTAAAAATATAAGTGCAAAAAAGCATCAGCGGGATCATCGAAAGGCTGATGATCGAAAGTTTCCAGTCGGTGTAAAACATCACGCCGATGATCAGTACCAGTTGGAGAATATCCCCGGCAATGGCCGCCATCCCGTCGCTGAACACGTTGGAAAGCGTTTCTACATCGGAAATGGTGCGGGTTACCAGCCTTCCGATGGGTGTGTTGTCAAAAAATTTAAGCCTTAAACCAATGATCTTCTGGTAGAGCTGCACGCGGATATCGCGGATAATGTACTGCCCGAGCCAGCCCGACATGTAGGTGTTCCAGAACTGCGCGAGGCCTTGCAGCAAAGTCACCGCCACCATGACGATCAGCATCACGGTCAGCTGCGAATAATCGCCGTTGGCAATGGGCTTATCGATCGTGTACCTGATCAGCAGGGGCGTCAACGGCGCCAGTACCGCATTGAGCAAAATAATGGCAATGAGCAGGTAAAACTGCTTTTGGTAAGGTCGAACGAATGTGTATAGACGCCTTAGTGTAGGAAGATCGAATATCTGGCCGCTTTTGGTTTCCTGGTTCACCGGGTAGCATTTAATTAATACAGTGGTTGTTCTGGATAAACAATGCAAAGGTAGAAAATGTCACAGAGGGGATAAAAATTCTGGTAAGCGGCGCATATCTTTTTCAAATACACTACATTAACGTTTCAAAGCCTCGATATCGTTAAAATGGAGATGTTTCTGAGTTTATGTCTGGGAATAGGGCTGAGCGCGAGTTGCGGTTTCAGGATATTTCTGCCCATGCTGGTCGCGAATATCGCCGCCATGAATGGATGGATAACGCCCGGCGAACAATTCGGATGGCTGAGTACCTGGACGGCCTTTTTCGCACTGGGCACGGCGACAGTGCTCGAAATAGCCGGGTACTATATTCCATTCGTCGACAACCTGCTCGACACGGTCACCACGCCAGCCGCTGTAATAGCCGGCACATTGCTCACGACATCGTTCATTCACATCGACGATCCGATGCTGCATTGGGGCCTCGGGTTGATCCTGGGCGGTGGAACGGCGGGACTTGTGCAGGCAGGTACGGGTGTTTTGCGGCTCCTTTCGTCCAAAACAACGGGGGGAATAGGCAATCCGGTGGTTTCGACGGCCGAGAATGTGGCGTCTTTCGGATTATCCGGCCTGGCCGTATTTCTGCCGGTGATCGCGCTGGTACTGGTAGTTTTGCTGGCTGGGTGGCTTTTGAAACGATTAATGAATTTGAAAAAGTCTTAATGCATGGTTTTCGTGTCTGATGCTATTCCGGTACATTCTCTTCCTAAAACGCCCAGCCAGGTACCCGCATTAAAGATTTTCAGGTTTAAAAACAGCAATGAAGTCCGGAAAGACGGCCCGATCCAGTCCGGCCCGGTATCGCTACCGATCACCCCGCTTCCTACCGACACGCCGCACCGGCATACCTATTACGAGATCCTGTTCATAGAAGAAGGCCAGGGTTTTCACGAAATAGACTTTCATTCTTACAACATCCAGGGAGCAGGGCTCCATTTCCTGACGCCCGGGCAGGTGCATTTGCTGACGTTTTCGACTTCGTTTCAAGGGTATATTGTGGCCTTTTCAGAGGATTTTTACACTTTTTATAACCCTGTCAATCCATCGCTCTCGCAGCTGCCGTTCTTCCAGCCCGCCCGCAGGCAGCCCATTCTTACGCTTTCCGAGGATAACAAGCACTATTTCCACAACATCCTCGAAAACATGGTGACCGACCATTTGAATGCCGAAACCGACCAGACGCTCATTGGACGTTATTTGGGATTGTTGTTACAAAAATGTGCTTTCCTGACTCAGCACAATGCCCAGCCGACCGAGCCGGCCGCACTTGCGGTACCAGAACTGGCGGGCCGTTTTCAGGAGCTGGTGGAGAAAAATTTCAGGCAAATGCACGAAGTACAGCAATATGCCAGCCAACTATCGGTTACGCCCGATTATCTGAGTAAAATCATCAAAAAATCCCTCGGTATATCCTGCCAGGAGTACATTCTCGACAAACTCCTTCTGGAAGCGAAAAGGCTCCTTGTGTTCACCAATCTGAGCAGCAAGGAAATCGCCTACCACATTCATATGGACGACCCGTCCTATTTCAGCCGCATCTTCAAAAAGAAAACCGGGCTAACCCCGGCCGAGTACCGCGAACATGTTCGGAAAAGTACCATTTAATAGCCGATTTGTACCTTGCTATCATTTTTACGGGCAAATATCTTTGTATTATCCAAAATTAAAATGGCTAAATAATACTATTGATATAAGTTATGCAGATAAAAAACGAACTGACGTCGGCTTCTCTCCAATCTAAACTCGACAGGTTTTGGGAGCTTTCCGGCGAAAAAATCAAGCTCATTAATAAGGAGTATGACAACTCGAAAGGAACGCCGGTTTTCACCGTGAACGGGAAATACACCCTTCGTGGATGGACGGAATGGACGCAGGGCTTCCAGTACGGCGCCGAGGTGTTACAGTTCGATGCGACTGGTGACGAAAGCTACCTGGCAAGTGCGCGTAAGAATACCGTCCAGTCAATGGCCTCCCACGTGGGACATTTCGGCGTGCACGACCATGGTTTCAACAATGTGAGCACATACGGCAACCTGCTGCGCCTGATGAACGAGGGCGTAATCCCTGAAAACGAATGGGAGCGTCACTTTTACGAGATCGCGCTGAAAGTATCCGGCTCGGTGCAGGCACGTCGCTGGACGAGCACCAGGAATGGCCAGGGCTTTATCCACTCATTTAATGGGCCGCATTCCCTGTTTGTCGATACGATCCGTTCGGTACGCGCGCTGATGGTCTCGCATTTGCTCGGGCACAGCTACATGGGTGAAAATGACCTGAAAACCAGCCTGCTCGAACGCGGAACGTTGCATTCCATCGCTACGGCCAACTATTCGGTATACTATGGCGAAGGTCGCGACAGCTACGACATCTGGGGACGCACGGCGCATGAAAGCGTATTTAATACTAACGACGGCAACTACCGCTGCCCCAATTCGCAACAGGGCTTCTCGGGTTTCACAACCTGGACGCGCGGCCTGGCATGGGCGATGGTAGGCTTCGCCGAACAGCTCGAATCCCTGGCCAGCTTCTCCGACGAAGAACTGGCACCGCTGGGCGGACGTGCGGAGATCGAGCGTATTTACCTCAAAGCTGCACAGGCTACCTGCGATTTTTACATTGACAATACTGCCGCCGACGGCATTCCTTACTGGGATACCGGCGCGCCTCAACTGCATAAGCTGGGCGATTACACATCCAGAACTTCCGATCCTTACAACGAATTCGAACCGATCGACAGCTCTGCCACCGCCATCGGCGCACAAGGTTTGCTTCGTTTGGGCAAATATTTGAATGAAAAAGGGCAAAGTGAGGCAGGTAGCCGCTACTGGCAGGCTGGCTTGACGGCCGTGGATTCACTTTTTGCGGAACCCTATCTTTCGACCGACCCGACACACCAGGGATTGATCCTGCACTCGATCTACCACCGTCCCAACGGCTGGGATAATGTACCCGCCGGCCAGAAGATCCCATGTGGCGAATCGAGCATGTGGGGCGATTACCATGCCCGCGAAGTAGCGCTTTACCTGCACCGGATCAATAAGGGGCTGCCTTATTACAGCTATCTGGGCGCGGTGAAGTAACACTATTGTCAGCCTGAGCGGAACGCGTTGTCACCCTGAGCGTAGTCGAAGGGTCAAGGCGTCTTCGCATTTATCCTTCGACTGCGCTCAGGATGACATACGGACTCCGCTCAGGCTGACAATGACGATTCCTCATTT
>CBIHPQ010000199.1:0-12034 GCA_966211825.1 uncultured Dyadobacter sp.
TCGGCAATGTATAATGCACCGTCCGGCCCTACTTTGATGTCCACCGGCCTGAACCAGGGATCTTTACTGACTAGCAGCGGCTCTTCCTTTTTCGAAGAGGGTGTTGAACCGTTGAAGGAGATCGTATTCCGGTCGATGCGGCAGGTGACGACGTCGCCGGTGAAGAAACTGCCGCGGTACCGGGCCGGGAATTGCGTTCCTGTGTAATAGATAAGGCCTGCCAGTGCCGTCGAGCCCAGATCGTAGGTCATCATCGCGGGCGCAAACCCGAGGCCCACGGGAGTTTTTTTACCAAAATGCGGATATTCCCCTCCGAAAATCAGTTGGGTAATGGGCTTCGTATGGCAATCCACCGAATAGAGGTAGCCTCTCTCGTCATATGCGTAACCAAACGGGTTCACCCGCCCGAACGTAGTCTGTTCCACACGGCTGCCATCCATTTTAACCCTGAAAGTATTTCCGGAATTCATCCGTATCGAATCGCCGTCGGTACCGGCCACATTTGAAATATTGGAAAACCCATGGCACACGTGCAGCCAGCCGTCGTACCCGCGCATGAGGTTGTTCACCATGCCGTGCGTATCCTTGTGCCCGAAACCCCCGAGCAGAATCTCCCTGCTGTCGGCCTTCCCGTCGTTGTTGCTGTCTTTGAGGTGATACAAATTCGGGATGCTGTATGCGATCGCGCCGTCGGCGACTGGCATGATACCGATCGGGATATTCAGATTATCGTCAAAATGCGTGAAAGAATCTGCCCGGCCGTCGCCGTTCTTGTCTTCGAGGATGGTAATGCGGTCTTTTCCATCGCTTTCACCCGCCGCCACGGGATATTCCGACGATTGCGTCACCCATAACCTGCCGCGATCGTCGAATTCCATGTTCATCGGCTTGGTAATGTCAGGCTCGGAAGCAAAAAGCGTCACCTCGAAACCTTCGGGCAACACAAAACTGAGGCGTTCTTCTTCGGGCGTTTTGAAACCTGTAGTCCTCACATGCTCGGCGTAAATGTCAGCTTGCTGGGGAGCATCGGCGACTGTTACATTCTGGCCGGATTTGTTTTGAGAAGATTTACAACTTTGGGTATTAAACAATAGGGAGGCGGTCAGCAAAACCAGACCGATTTTGACAGTACTCTTGTTTGTCACCATACGATCAGCAGAAAAAGCAGGGTTAGGAATTCGTTGAATAATATGGGTAGATAAGCCCGGACGGGGCGCTATTTTACTATGATGGTGAGGATTTTAAATTGAAGGTCCGGGCTGCGATGCACAATATCGGTTACATCGAAGCCCGGACCGGGTATTTCTAATACTTTACAAAATGCGTGCGCTCGGAAGAGCCATCGCTGTATTCGACCTGCAAGATGTAGCTGCCGGCTTTGAAACCCGCAAGCGTTACATGCTTCTGCCTGATTTTTGCTATTGGCAGCTCTTCCTGTATGACAGTACCGCCGGCATTCAAAATTTTCACATGGGTTACTTTCGACCAATCCTTCACATCCATTTCGATCTGGTCCGCAGCCGGATTAGGGAAAACAACTAATCCCTTCGCCTCCCATGAAACTTTTCTGATCTGGCTGAATGCAAAGGATCCGTCGCGGTCTACCATTTTCAACCGGTAATAATTATCGCCCGGAACAGGTTCGGGATCCGTAAAATTGTACAATGTCTGCTGAATACTTTCGCCTGCCGACTTCACATGATCCAGTGCCCGCCAGTCTTTGGCATTATGGCTTCGTTGAATTTCAAAAAAATCACTGTTGGTTTCGGAAGAAGTCTTCCAGACCAGCTTCACCGCATTCTCTTCGTTATACACATCAAAACCGACCAGCGTCACGGGTAATGCGCTTTGCGCGTTCACGAGCGTGAGCATGCGGATGTCCAGGTCGGACACGTCTTTGGATACATAATGTATACCCAGGTCGCGTGTGCTGCCGGTCACCGTTACAAATCCCGACTGATCCGACCAGGAATTGGCGAGTTCCAGCAGCGATTCCGTATTTCCATTCAGTTGGGAAGGAGCGTAAATAATCCCGAGGCTTCCTTGAAAATTGACGGGTTTGTTGAAAACGTAGGTCTTTGTAATGCTCGCGTTGGGATTTCCCGGCACCGCTGTGTGCAGCACTTCCAGGGAATAATCATCGCCTAGGTTCAGCCCCTCGGTGGGCACAAAAACGAGGCTGTCCACGGAGAAAACGGTACCGATGTTCACGAACATGGTATTTCCCGTGACGAACTGCGATCGGGCCTGAAGCACGCAAAGCAGCAGCCCGATCATCATATAGTATCTTTTCATATTTCTGGAATGTTTTCTGTTGATTGAATGCTGTTTATCTCTTTGAAAAAAGCCTTCGTTTACGGTTAATGGCGCTTTGCTCATTTTCCGCGAGCATCGCCCTGATTCCCTCCACTTCCGAAACCAGTTCATCGTGCCTCTGCCTCAGCTGTCGGGTTCTTTTCACCAATGCCTGCACAGCAATGAGGTTAACACCTTCCAAATCGGCCTGATTGATCGTAGTATCCGTACCGATCGTGCCGTATTCATCGTGGCCGAAAGCTTTGAAAAAGTCCTGGGCCATGGGCCCGTAGTGCCGGAATGTTTTGGGATCCTGGCCTTTGTAATTCCACGAAGTCAGTTTCATCCTGCCGATTTTTTCAAGAAAAGCCTCCCCGTCAACCGGACTGAAATTCTCCTTTTTGTTCACATCGGAAATAATTTGCCAGGAGTTTCCGCCCGAAGCCAGGGTAACCCCGACATTAACCGAACTGGTCGTGTAAAACTGATAGCCTCCCGCAAACCGCATTGACATCTGATTATCGGCACTGCTTGCAAGCTGCATATTCTTGCTATTATCGCCGAACACAAAAGCGCCCGCTTTACCATTGGAAGAAACCAGTGTACCAAGCGCCACCGAATTGCTGCCGCTCGCGATGGCCGACGCGCCATGGGCAAATGTACAGAATGCGGTTGCCGACGAGTTTTCACCGCTTGCAAACGAAGCCATCCCGGACGCCAATGTTTTCAAACCAAAAGCCGTGGAGCCGACGCCCGTCGCAAAAGTCTCAAACCCCGACGCGAATGAATATTTTCCGACGACCGCCGGATCAAAGCCGCCATTCCCTACTCTTTCGCCTATCGAACGAAACGCGGCTTTGTCGTGAAACCACTTCATTTTAAACTCGACAGGATCCGGAAAAGCCGGGTCGTAGTAGGGACTGTTATCGGGAGCCAGTTGTGGCGTGCTGGACATTAGCGATCCGTCGTGGACGTGCAGCATCGTTTGCGGCTGGCTGGTACCGATGCCGACCTGTGCTTTGGACAGGTTGGGTAAAAAAGACAGTATCAGGGTCGATGCCACCGGCGTGGCCAGCCGGCAAATAAAAGATAAAGTCATAGTGTGGTTTTTCTGTTTAAGTTTTTGAATGGTTCAATTATTTGCGTCTGTCTGCCAGTGACATATGCCTCGTTGCCGGCAAATCCGACACCCGTTTCCGGAGATTCATAAGTTGTAATTGCAGCGCATCATTTACTTTTTGAAGCTCGTCTGTCTCCCTGATCAGTGCCTGGATCGCCATGAGCGTCACTCCATCCAGGTCGGCCTGATTGATAGTCGTATCTGAGCCGATCACTCCAAAGGAATCCTGGCCGAAAGCTTTGAAAAAGTCCTGAGCCATGGGACCATAATGCCTGTTTTTACCCGTTTCCTGAGATTTATAATTCCAGGACGACAATGGCAATGACGCGATCTTTTGCAAGATTTTTTGTTCGTCTGCCGCTTCGAAATTTTCTTTTTTCCTTGCATCCGAAACGATATTCCATGCATTCCCGCCTGCATTCATCAGAACACCGGCAGTCAGATCATCATTCGAAAAAAGACGGTACCCGCCTTCAAAAAACATTCTGATTTGGTTGTTGCCGGTACTCTGGGCATTGTTACCGGCATGACCGAAAATGAATGCACCGCTCTGATAGTTATTAGACAGATTAGTCCCCATAGTAACGCAATTGGGGCCATCGGAAGTAGCAAATTGCCCTTGCGCCAACGAAAGGCTCCCATATGCAACCGCGAATTGGCCGCTCGCCAATCCACCGAGACCGCTTGCATTCGACCTCATGCCCAAAGCCGTTGCTGCCGTACCCGTCGCAGCGGCATCGAATCCCGAGGCAAAAGAATATCTCCCGACAGTGGCGGCATCTAGTGTCAATCCGTAAATACTTGCTCCAAGCGTACGAAAGGCACTTTTTTCATGTATCCACTTGAATGCGTGATGTACAGGATCGTCATCCGAATTAGCCGGATCATAGAATGGGCTATTTTGCGGGTCGAGTGCAGGCGTTTGAGAAAGAAACGTCCCGTCATATACGTGTAACTTCGCCTGGGGAAGTTTGGTACCAATGCCGATCTGGGCATGGGCGCAACTGCTCCCAGTCACGGTACGCAGGATCAGCGCAAAGGTTGTTAGTATCAAATTTCTCATGGTCTGTATCCAGTTAGCGGGGTTAGCGTTGAGTGACGAGCATGCGCTTTCTCTTCCTGGCCGGTACCGACCGGGCCTCTGCGAGCTGCTCTTTAATGGTGGCAAGCTCGGAAAGTAGGTCGCTGTTGATCTGATCCATCTTCCGGATCAATGCCTGGATCGCAATCAGATTCACCCCGTCAAAATCAGCCTGATTGATGGTTGTATCCGTACCGATCGTACCATATGCATCCTGTCCGAATGCCTTATAGAAATCCTGCGCCATCGGCCCATAATGCCTGAAGGCTTTGGCATCCTGGCCTTTGTAATTCCAGGAAGTGAGGTTCATCCGGCTTATTTTTTGCAGGAAATCCTCGCCATTGACAGGCGCGAAGTTTTCTTTTTTGTTGACGTCGGAGATAACTGCCCAGGCGTTGCCTCCTGGGGCTAACGATACTCCAATGGTATTAGCTGACGTCGTGTAAAACTTGTAGCCCCCATTAAAACCCATTTTTATCTGGTTATTTACATCATTGCTAACACCATAACCGAATGCAAATGAGTTATCTTTTCCGTTTGTCGATACCTGTTCGCCCATTGCGACTGACCTCGCCCCACTTGCAGTTGCGTGGTCACCGAAAGCAGATGAATACGCACCGCTTCCCCAAGCCTGATACCCAGCCGCAAAAGCGCCTGAACCGGTAGCACTGGATCTTAACCCCAGTGCTGCCGACCCTGTCCCGGTCGCAAAGTTTTCATACCCCGCTGCAAATGAATAGGGCCCGATGTTTTGAGTCTCCATTGAAGCAGTTCCTACGCGTTCCCCTATCGCTCTAAAAGCACTTTTATCATGAAACCATTTCAATGCATATTTCATCGGGTAAAGAAAATCCGGATCCAAAAACGGATCGCTGTCTGCGGGCAATTGCGGAGTATCGGCGAGCAATGACCCATCATGTACATGCAGCTTAGCCTGCGGCACTGTAATCCCAATCCCAACCTGTGCTTCGGAGACAAAAGTGATTAAACTCAGGGCGGCTGCACCAAAGGCGATGCGCCCCGCATTCCGTAATTTCTTCATCGTGCGTGATTAGTAAAGTTTAACATTGGACATCATTAAAATGCCGAATGTCAACCTATTGACTCACAATCACGACGATCGATATCCGAACGGTATATTGCGGTTATTTACCGGGACTTACTGCTTATACCGGTAATTTCCCCGCCCAACCGGCGCGACATCCCCATTCAACCAGAAATCCATAATCTCCCCTTCCTGCTGCATATTATCGCTCCATTTGAACTCAAAATCCGGCTCGCCGCTGCTGTTCAGCATTGATTTTGGCACTTTGATTTCCAATTTGTTTTTAGAAACCGAGTATTCCACTTCACCCGCATTCTGCCAGTTCCAGCCCGCATCGGTTTTTTCTACAATGGCCTTCTGGCCCGGGTTAATGCGGTTGATAACGACGTCGTAACCTTCCCAGCCTGTGTTTTTATCACGGTCGGTATCGACGAACAGCCGCATCCAGCCCGGATCGGTGCGGGGGCTGAGGCCCTGTGCCGTTTCAACATAAAAATAAATGTGCTCCCGGTCACGGGCGACTTTGGAAAGGACGATATCGTTACGCCCGGTAGTGTTTCGATAAAGAAGGCTTCCCCAACCCGGGCTGTTCCTGTGAATGGTACTTCCCTTGTGCGCCTTAAACACCGGCGTCACATTATCCCATTCTCCAAACTGGCCGTCAATTTGGATCGTAACCGGTGCCGAAACCGGCTGCGGGGCCGGTACCCCCTTAAAGCGCCGGATGTTGGCGGCCATCTGATAATAGTAATTGTCGCCATGCCCGCCTTTCATCGGCTCGATATCCCGGCTGCCTTCCTGGTCAAACTCGTCGGGGAATGCGTTCGGCTGTTGCTGCCAGACGTCATACCGGCCTGCGATCCATTCATTCCAGCCTGTGATGAATACGAGTTCGGGATTAATTTCCAGCGCCCGGTCCCATTGCTCCTGAAAATTATGGCCGTAGTTCACCGCTCCCGGTTCGGTGATCTGTCCTTTCTGATGCGTGTAGCTACGTCCGAATGAGCCTGTTGCATTCAGTGCCGTGAGGCCGCGTTCCCTGGTCCAGTTTTGCGCAACGCCCACGGTGGCCTGTTCGAAGGTGCCGTCGGCATTCTTTTTAAAACCGTGCTGCGGGTAAATTTCCAGCCAGCCCCAATGGTCGGGTTTCTCGGGGCCTTTGTTGTAAACCGGCTGCCCGGGCCGGAATGCAAAGAAGTCGCGCATCTCCTTTTCCAGCTCCGGCTTACCCTGCTGGCCTTTGATCGTTTCAGTAAATGCAGGATCTGCCATGATAAACGGCTTTCCTTTCCACATAAACCACAAATCCTTGTATTTGCCGGGTTTATAAAGATCGCGGTAGATTTCCCGGATGATCTCCTTCCCTCCATCGCCTACCCAAAATGGCAGCATAAATGCGATCTGCGGCGTTTTGACACCGTCTTTGCGTGCCTGTGTAAATATCTCGCAAAGTTTCATGTACGACTCTTTCCAGGTAATGTTGCCATTGGTACAATCGAAAATGATCATATCCACGCCGGCATCGGCCAGCATTTCGGCGTGCTTTCTCAGCACCCATTCATCGGTATCAATGTAATATCCAAACAGCGGCTCCGCCCAAAACCACGGACTGTTCCGCTTGGGCCAGATCGGGTTCTTAAAGTCGTGAACAGCCTTCGGATCCCGCGAAAGGTATTCGGTTACATTCAGCGGCGGGTTGTTTTTCGCCTGCTGCGTGTGCCATGTCCAATAGAAAAGCCCTACGAATTTGTCCTTTTTCACGTCGCCTGCCTGGCTGTGATCGGGTAGTTTGCGGCCCACGGCGTCGGTCGCAGTGACGTCGCCGGAATAGTTCTGAGCGCTGAGGCTTTGGGAAAGAATGATAATCAGAAAGAGAAAAAGGTATTTCATACACATCACTATTGACTCACTATAAAATTAAACCGCCCACCCGGCGCCACATCCCCGTTTACATACCAATCCAGCGGGTTACCCTCTTCCTGCATATTGTCCGACCATTTGAATTCCAGATTCAGAGGTGTTTTCAAATTGGCAAGAAACGCCCGCGGAATGGTGACCATCATGCGGTTGCCCTCCACCTGGTAGGCGACCTTTTTGACGTCATGCCAGTTTCCGGCGCGGTATTGCTGCAAGGTGTTGCCTGCCACAATGCGGTAATCGTAGCCTTTCCAGCCGGTGGCCGGTTTGCGGTCGGTGTCAAGGTAGAGGCGCATCCAGTTATCGCCCGAATTTGGGGTAATCTCCCTGGTGGTTTGGGCGTAGAAATAGAGGTTTTTAGAATCCTGAACCACTTTCAGCTGGTCGAAATCGTTTCTGCCGGTCTTGTTCACATATACGTGCGCGGGCTCGCTTTGCGCCCCCGGATGGTTGCGCTCCTGCGTGTCGCCTGTGTAGTCGCGGTAGGCGAGGTCAACCGCCTGCCAGTCGTTCAGTGTTTTAACGGTCCTGGCGGGGCCCACGACCGGATTTGCCTCCACGCCTTTGTAGCGGCGCATATTGCTCACCAGCTGCATATAGTAATGGTCCTTCAAACCCGCCGTCAGCGAAGGCTCAATATCCCGGCTGTATTCCGGGCTTGCCTGGTCGCAGAACCACGAATGTTCCGGATTTTTGTCGTGGCTCGGAAATTTGCCGGCGATCCATTCATTCCAGCCTGTCACATAGATAAATGGTGTGTTTTGCCTGATGGCGTAGTCCCATTGTTCCTGCACATTATAACCGTAGGCAATGTCCTTTTTGGGATCGCCATGAGAACCGTTGCGATAGCTGCGGCCCCAGTTGTCCATATTGCCGTAAAACGCCGAGCCGCCCATCCCTGCCGTCGGGTTCGGGTGCTGGGCCACCGACACGTTGATGATCTCCCCTTCGCCATTGGTATTATAATGTACTTTCTGCGGACGCGTAAACGATATCCATGGCCAGCCATTCACTTTCTGTTTCTCGGTAGGCCACTGCGATTCGCGGAATGTGAAAAAGGATTCGAAATTCTTGCCTTTGGCTTCGCCCGTAATGCCGATGATCAGCGGTTTGCCGTCGAGCTCATACCAGCAATCGGGATGGCGGTACGGAGCGCCCTCTTTGTAAAACATGTCATAGGCCTCCTGCATCGTTTCCCCGGATTGTGTATTGGTATAAAATACAATTTTCGGGGCTTTTCGGCCCTGTGCACGCACGGCGTCCATGGCTTTCATGAGCACATCGGCTTGTTTGGGATAGGTCAGTCTGTTCGTCGCATCGATGACCAGGAAATCCACACCCGCGTCCGTCAGGAGTTGAATGCTGCGGAGGTGTACCCAGTAATCGTCGGCTTTGTAATAACCGTAAACAGGCTGGCCCCAGTAATACATGCCGAGGTTCTTCGGGTCGCCTCCCCAATGCGGGTTATCGAAGTCTTCGAGCACTTCCGGGTGCCGCGAAACGATTTCGTTCAGGTCCCAGGCTTTGGCCGGGGCGACGTCGTGCCAGAGGAAATAGAACATGCCCACCTGCCTGTTCGCTTTCGGATCGCCCACGGCGTCGTGTTGCGGCAAAGTCCGTCCGAGATCGTCTGTACCGGCAAGCGGCTGGGCCTGCGCGGTACGGATCATGGCCAAAAGAAACAGGAAGAGATATAGCGTTATGTTTCTGTTCATTGAATGGTGTTTTTACTGAAAAAATTTAAGGCTCAATCCAGCCAGCCGGGGTTCTGCCAGTCCGATCCCGAAAGACCGATGATCTTATCCACCTCACTCTGATCGATCGGGTACATTAAGTATTTGTCCGAGAATGCATTGCGGTTCTGAAACTTGAAACGTTTGTAAACAAAATCGGAGCCGTTTTTGGAGATCCGGATGCCTGTTACAAAGCGGTCGGTCTGATCGAGTATTTTCCAGCGTCGGACGTCAAAAAAGCGGTGTTCCTCGAAAGCCAGCTCAATGCGCCGCTCGTTACGGTATTTCTTTTCAAATGCATCCTTGCTCATGCCCAGCGGAAAGCCCGGCATTCCCGCCCGCGTACGTACCGCATTCACTGCGTCGCGCGCCGACATGGAGAAGCTCCCCGCCTTCACAGCCGCATCCGGCCCTGCCGACTGGTAGGCCGACTCCGCAAAATTCAGATACAACTCCGCCAGCCGCAGCAAGCGAACCCCGCCATCGGCATCATTATTCTGCCCCGACCGGAAGTTGTTGAATTTCCGCAAATAATAGCCGGTACGGGTGTGCTTGCGGTTGATATCCGAAATTTCCTCAGCACCGCCCACGAATGTTTCGACCTTCTTGCCAGCCGGCTGATCGAGGTTGCGAACCGAGCCATTGTAATAAATGGAAGCATAAAAACGCGGGTCACGGCCCGTGTAAGGATCGTTGTCCTTATATCCCGATTTTGGATTGATAACAGGTGCTGTCCGGCTTTCATCGGAATAGCCGGTAACCGGCGCTTCGCCATTGGCCATTTCGTAGGCATCCACAAGGTCCTGCGTCGGGCACGGGCCGGTGCGCTCCATACCCGGGTTGGTAGGCATGCCCGCATACCGCCACACCTGCATTTTGTCACCTACGTGATAGATCGTTTCCTTATCGGTGGCACGCTGGTCGTTGGAACTGGTGAAAAAATAGAGCGCATAGGCATTCTGGGCGATATTGGCCGCCGGTTTATCGTCGAAAAGCCGGTAGCCGTTTGCCAGACACTGCGACAGCGCCTCCGCATTGATCTCCGTCGCCTTCGCCCAGGTGTAGGTGCCGTCGCTCCAAAGCGGGGAAGCTGCATACGTTACGGCCTGGCTTTTGATGGCATAGGCCACCGCGCGCGTCATAATGCCATATTGGTTATCATAAATCTCCCATGGCAGCCCTTCACGCGTGGCCGGGTACGACAATGCCTTGTCACAGTCCGAAAGAATGAATGTGACCACTTCCGAAAACTTCGCGCGCTTATCGGTTGAAAAATCGTGGCCGATGCCCAATGGCTTGTCGAAGATCGGGACGCTGCCGTACCGCTTGATGAGTTGCAGGTAATATAATGCCCTCAGCGTATGCGCCTGTGCCGTCCAGGCATTTTTCTCGCCCTCGCTCGCGTACACGGGGGCTGTTTTGATGTTTTCGATAAACACATTGCATTTGCGTATCCCCTCGTACAAATCTCCCCACGGGCTGCCGTCGGCGGAGTTTTTACCATAGGTTGTGGAGGTTACATTGCCCCCGTACCAGACGATGTAGCGCGAGCCCGGCGTGATATCGTCGGCATCCTGGGCCTCGTCGGTGAAGGAGGCGCGGTCCATATAAGGCTTGGGAACGAAGCCGTAGCACGAATTGAGGTAACCGCGCGTCCGGTTGTAATCGCTGAAAACCTGGTCCATGGTAATGCGGCCGTCGGTGGGCAGGTCGAGCTGCTCGTTGCAGGCAGCCAGCAGGCCGGTGATCGCCGAAGTGAGCAGTAGTAATTTGTATTTTTTCATATCAAAACCTGATTTAGAAAGTCACACTGATACCTGCATTGTAAACCCGGTAGGCCGGAAAAGCCAGGTAGCCATCCCCCTCGGGACCGAAGTCGCCGGATTTCATTTTGTCCCAGGTAATGAGGTTCTGCCCGCTTACGAGCACCCGCACCTTGTCTGCACGGATCACCCTGGAAAGCGACAATGGCAGCGTATAGGACAGCTCGACGTTTTTCAGGCGCACGTAGGAGCGGTCGTAGAGGTAGTAGTCGCTCGCCTCGTGGTTGACCGTCCGCGCCAGCGACAACGCCGGCGAAGTGATTTTCTCCCCTGCCGCATAACGTTCTGGCGTCCACGCATTGCCGTGCAGTGACCCGAACACCCCGTCGTAATCGGTTTCGAAAACACCAACCCCTCCATACATGGCCGAGTAATTACCCACGCCCTGGAAGAGCACGCTCAGGTCGAAATTTTTGTAGGTAATGCCGCCGGAAACGCCGTAGATCACACTGGGTACGGCGCCCGTGCCGATTGGTGCCTTGTCGCGTTCGTCGATCTTACCGTCGCCGTTGAGATCCTGGTAGCGTAAATCTCCCAAACGGGGTGTTCCGAAGCTATATGCTAGATTGCTGTTATCGATTTCCTGTTGTGAATTGAAAAAGCCATTGCCGTTGCTGTAATCGACGCGGTAGCCGAAAGCCTGCCCGAATGCATAGCCTTCCTCCCATTTCCGGAATGCATAATCGTCCGTTTTCCGCGCCTCGTTCCAGCTGATGATCTTGTTTTTGGCGTAGCTAAGCATGAGTCCGGCGTGAACCGAGAAATCTTTGGTGAACATTTTGGTATAACCCACATTAATGTCCACGCCCTTGTTCTCAAAAATACCCGCGTTGATTTTGGGATAATTCTCCAACGGAATACCCTGGTAAAGCGGGATCGTCGATAGCGCGCCTACCACCATATTGTCCATCCGCTCCCGGAACACGTCCACCGAAACCGAGAATGCATTCAGCAAACCGAGATCAATGCCATAGTTCTGTTTTTTGGAGACCTCGGCGCGGATACTGGGGTTACCCACCT